>NZ_JAWOUT010000014.1:0-136807 GCF_033339515.1 Vibrio sp. 2130-1 | reverse complement strand
TGGCGCTGGACTAAACAAAGGCCCCCTTTTAGGGGGCTCACACAAAGCCACCTTCTTTAGAAGGTGGTAATTTACTTGTAAGTGTACTGGAGGGCTCCATGGCTGTAGCTGCCAATAAACGTTCTGTGATGACTCTTTTCTCAAGTGCATCAGATTTGTATAGCCATCAGGTTCGCATTGTACTAGCTGAAAAAGGTGTAAGTGTTGAAGTTGAGCTTGTTGACGAAGCAAACCTTCCTGCTGAGCTTGTTGAGCTAAACCCATATAAATCAGTGCCAACTCTTGTTGACCGTGAGCTAGCTCTTTACGATTCAAAAATCATCATGGAGTACTTGGACGAGCGTTTCCCTCATCCACCTCTAATGCCGGTTTACCCTGTTGCTCGTGGCAACAGCCGCTTGATGATGTACCGTATCGAACGCAACTGGTATTCACTCGCTGAAAAAGTGATGAAAGGTAATGCGGAAGAATCAGAAAAAGCACGCACAAAGCTGCGTAATGATCTTCTGACGTTAGCGCCAATTTTTGCTGAATATGAGTACTTCATGAGCGAAGAATTCAGCTTGATCGATTGTTACCTAGCTCCACTATTGTGGCGTTTGCCTCAACTTGGTATCGATCTTGTTGGCCCTGGTTCAAAAGAAATCAAGGTATACATGAACCGCGTATTTGAACGTGATTCGTTCCTTGCTTCTTTGACTGAAGCTGAACGTGAAATGCGCCTAGTTCGCTAAGCGATTTAAAACACGTTATGGATATTGCAAAAATGACTGCTCGCCGCCCGTATATGCTTCGCGCATTTTACGACTGGTTAGTAGACAATGACTTGACTCCTCACTTGGTTGTGGATGCAACAATGCCAGGGGTGCGTGTCCCGGTTGAATTTATTCAAGATGGTCAAATTATTTTGAATATTGCGCCACGTGCAGTGGGTAATCTTGAGTTAGGTAATGATGCGATTACCTTCCATGCTCGCTTTAGCGGTCGTCCGCACTCAGTGATCGTGCCTGTGTATGCTGTTCAAGCTATTTATGCACGTGAGAATGGTGCTGGTACTATGTTTGAACCAGAAGAAGCGTACACTCACATCGAAGAAGAAGCGATGACCGAGGAAGAATCATCCCCATCGTTCACAACGGTTAGCGATGAGCCTTCTGAGTTAGTTTCTGATTCAGATGCCGAAGAGGACGATGCTCCTCGACCAAAAGGCAAACCAAGCTTAAGAGTGATTAAATAATAAAAAAGCAGCGTAACGCTGCTTTTTTCTTTTTAACTTGTTGAAGATGATTTCAAGCCAGACTTTGGAAATTACTCACTAATCGTAAAGACTTCGACGTTCTCTTCACTTTCTGTACTTGCCTCACTTTCTATTGTTTGTACACCGTCACTCGGTAAGTCTACTTCAACAGGCTCCATTTCGCCGTATTGGAACCCTTTAATGACTTGTTTTACGCCTGAGATATTACGCGCGATTTCTGTCGCTCGATCGCCTTGCTCTGGCGTGACATAACCAAACAGAAAAACGTCGCCATCTTCGGTGATCACTTTAACCTTAACACCATTAAGCTCAGAATCAGTAAGCAAAGCTGACTTTACTTTGGTTGTGATCCAGCTGTCATTGCTAATCTGGGTAACAGTGAGTGGCTCTTTTTGTTTGATTTGATTGTGTATGACTTTTACACCACTAACTTCTCGAGCCCTTCGCTCTAAAGCAAGGATAAGGTCTTGTGTCGGAGCTTGTCCCATAAGGACTACAGTCCCATTATATGAACTGGCAACGACACGAACTTCACCTTTAAACGGTGCTTTATTGCCGATCGCCGCAACTTCGAATTCGATGTTATTGTCCTGCCAGATTTGTTTTGTCGTGCGTGTGTCCGTGACAATATTCGCTGTGGTTGCTGCACCTGCGATAAACAAACCTGCGCAACCACTTAAACTCAATGCTGTTAATAAGATAACGAGGCTACGTATCATAATTCTGACTCTCAGTCTTGGTTACTCTTCGTGAGCAGGGAAAAGCACCTGGTCAATAAGATCACAAAGACAATGGAGTGTTACCATATGTACTTCGTGAATACGTGCAGTGCGGTGTGATGGAATACGAATTTCGACGTCGTTCTCACCGAGCAGTCCTGCCATCTCTCCGCCATCTTTTCCTGTGAGCGCGATAATCGTCATATCTCGAGTTACGGCTGCTTCCATCGCTTTGATAATATTTTTACTGTTACCGCTAGTCGACATGGCAAGCAAAATGTCGCCTGGTTGACCAAACGCTCGTACCTGTTTTGAGAAGATTTCCTGGTAGTGGTAATCGTTGGCCACTGCGGTTAGGGTAGTATTATCGGCGGTTAAGGCCATTGCTGGTAGGCTAGGGCGCTCAGTTTCAAAACGGTTTAAAAGACAAGAAACAAATTGTTGAGCGTTTGAAGCACTGCCGCCATTACCACAACATAAAATTTTATTGCCATTAAGCAGGCTCGACACCATCGCTTGAGCTGCATGAGTAATGGCATCAGGCAGCGCCTCTGCTGCTGCGATTTGAATTTGAATACTTTCTGTAAAGCTGTCTTTAATGCTGTCTAGCATCGCTTATCCTTCAGAGATTGCGTTTTCTATCCAGTTGATATCTCGCCCATTATCATGAATGGCGATGACATCAAATCGATAATCGATATTGTGTTTTAAGCGCTTTTGTTGGCTAAGCCAAACTTGTGCGGTTTTGACTAGCTTGCGCATTTTAGCGTGCGTCACCATTTCTGCTGCCGAGCCAAAGTGATTGTTCTTACGGTATTTGACTTCAACAAACACAATAGTTTCACCTTGTTGGAAGATTAAATCAATCTCACCGACCTTAGTCAGAAAATTTTGTTCAATAAAGTTTAAGCCCTGGCGTTGTAAATACTGCTTCGCCAGAGCTTCATATTGATTTCCGATTTGGCGCTTGCTAAAGAGCCCCACGCTCAGCCCAGCTTAGCTCACGCTGTACAACACAATTATTGTCGATACTTAAAATACCGGTTTGGCCGCCAACTGAGTAGCCCGGAACGACCTTCATTTGTGGCAGCTCCCCAATCAATTTATACGCATCCATACCCAGTGCTTTCAAACGTTTTTCCATGTTAGATTGCTCTGACCACAGCTCGTTCATTTCAGCGGTCACGCTAGGGTCTGGGTCAATCAGTAATGGAATATCGCTGTAGATGATGCCTGTTAGATCTTCGTAAGTCGCGCCGCCACTGTTGCTACGCGAGCTAGAGAAAATTTGTGGCGCTTTGGCGTCTGGGTTAATCGCTACCTCAATAAACGGCTTGATCAAAGTCAGTTCCGTGCTTCTAGCAACAATATAAACCGCATCGACATCACGACGGCTACGTGGCTGTGTTTCAAGCTTGATACGCATTAATGATTGCATCTGAGCAATACGTTGTTTGCTTTCTTGCAGACCAAATACTTCATTGATGTCTTTTTGAAGTTGGCGCTTGTCGCCAAAATAACTTGCTGCGACTTTATTAGAGCTGTACTTGCGCCATTCTTTGTTGAACGCTTCAGTTACGCGCTCACCAAAGCTGCCCTTTGGTGCCAGAATCAGAGGGAAGTTATAGCCTTCGCTGAACAAGTGTTTCGCTGCCTGTGCGGCTTCTTGTTCTGGTGATAATGCCAAGTAGCAAATATTGCTATCTGGTTGCACATCTTCGGGAATATTTAGCGCAAGGGCTGGAATCGTAGGACCATTTTCTGAGCCATCCATGGTTGTGTGCAATAGCTCAACGTTTTCTTTTTCTAGGGGACCAACAACAAAGTCGATGTTTTCATTGATCAAACGTTGTTTAATTTGGTCGGCGTTATACGCATTAGTGTCGATTACCGTGAGGGTAGCGCTTGGATCACGGTTACGATCATTCATCATCGCAAACACAAAACCATCACGAATTAATTGCGCTTGTGGCGAGAACTTACCAGTAAGCGGCAGTAACAAAGCGGTGTTGTTTGGTTTAACAATGTCTAGAGAGAGAATGTTTTGAATCTCTTCTGGTGTGTAGATAGCGGCTGGGTGCGATGGGTTCTCGTTTAACCAGCGTTCTAGGGTATTTTTTAGTTGGGATAAGTTGCCCGACAGCGTTTTCGCATAAATAGCGAGTTGTAGCCAACCATCCAAAACATCTTCATTTGGCTCTGTTTCTAATGAGGTCAGTTCGTACTCGGAGTAGCTGCCAAAGTTCATCCAAATACGGCTAGAAATCTCTCTCTGCTCCGCGGACGATGCATATTGGCCAAATGCAACCAGTTGGCGGTTTGCCTCAAACGCTTGGTTAAGACCTTGATAAGCGTCGGCACGCATCAAGTAATAGTCTTTCCATTGCTCATTTGGCAACTTCCACCAAGGTTTAAAATTCAACAATTGCAGCAACTGAGAGTAATTACCCTGTTTTTGCTGTATGGTCGCACGCGCTAGTTGCCACTCTGCTTGCTGAACTTCGGTTAACTGTTGACGAGCCAGGCGCTTGATCAACATTTCTGCTTGATCAAACTGGTTTGCTTGAATCGCGGCTTTGGTTGCCATGATCAACCAGTCATTTTGTAAACTGCCTTCCGTGCTATCAGCTTGGATCATATAGTTCTGAACAGACTGAGTAGGCTCAAGTGTTACATCAACGCCATCAGGCTGTCTTGGACCTGAAGAACAGGCGGCGAGCGTAATTGCTAGTGCAACAGGAGTAAGTATGCGTGGTACACTGAGTCTCTTATGGTTAATCATTGCCGTGAGTTCTCTATAATTTTGTACAAAATTGTCTCTATATTAATCGTTGAAGTGATGGTAAACAAATGACAGATAAAAATAAGTTGCCGAATGAGGGGCCAACTCTCTATATCGTACCGACTCCAATCGGAAATTTAGCGGATATCACCCAACGTGCTATCGAAATTCTGTCGACTGTGGACATCATTGCCGCTGAGGATACTCGACATACGGGCAAATTACTGTCTCACTTCAATATTCAAACCAAAACTTTTGCTCTACATGACCACAATGAGCAGCAAAAAGCACAAGTTTTGGTAGAAAAGCTGCTTTCCGGTCAGTCTATCGCATTAGTTTCTGACGCTGGTACGCCACTTATCAGCGACCCAGGATACCATTTGGTGACAAAATGTCGTCAAGCGGGCGTTAGAGTTGTGCCTCTTCCAGGTGCCTGTGCGGTCATTACGGCGTTAAGTGCCTCTGGCTTGCCATCTGATCGCTTTAGCTTCGAAGGTTTTTTACCCCCGAAAAGCAAAGGTCGTAAGGATAAATTCCTAGAGATTGCTTCGGTAGAGCGTACGTGTATTTTTTACGAGTCACCGCACCGTATTTTAGACTCTCTACAAGACATGTTAGACGTTCTTGGCCCAGATAGAGAAGTTGTGTTGGCAAGAGAGCTAACAAAAACCTTTGAAACCATTCAAGGCATGCCGTTAGGTGAGCTGATTGAATGGGTGAAAAGTGACGATAACCAACAGCGTGGTGAAATGGTATTGTTGGTACATGGCCATCGTGAAACAACAGACGACTCACTACCTGAAGATGCTTTACGCACGTTAGGGATTTTGACCAAAGAGCTGCCTTTGAAAAAAGCAGCTGCTTTGGTGGCAGAAATACATAACTTGAAGAAGAATGCGCTATATAAATGGGGCTTAGAAAACTTAGACTAAGTGCCGCTAGCGAGATAAATGGTCAATGAGGGCTGATGTTTAGGAATCGGCCTTTTTATTATCTATTTTTGGCGCGCTGACTAAAAAGTCATCACTTAGTGCATTCATTTCATCATATCTGTGATCTAACTAGACTCTGAAGTGAGAACTCTATACAATCCGCCCTCGGAGCTGACTGGGTAGTCGCTGCTTTGTTGATGTCCTTCGGGAGACTGACGTCGAAGTCCTTTTGGGAGACTGACGTTGACGTCCTTCGGGAGACTGACAAAGGGGAGGAAAGTCCGGGCTTCATAGAGCAAGGTGCCAGGTAACGCCTGGGGGGCGCAAGCCTACGACAAGTGCAGCAGAGAGAAGACCGCCGATGGCCCGTAAGGGTACAGGTAAGGGTGAAAGGGTGCGGTAAGAGCGCACCGGACGACTAGCAATAGTTCGTAGCAGGGTAAACTCCACCTGAAGCAAGACCAAATAGGCCTCCACATTGCGTTGCTCGCGTAAGGAGGCGGGTAGGTTGCTCGAGCCAGTGAGTGATTGCTGGCCTAGACGAATGGCTACCGCCGCGCAAGCGGAACAGAACCCGGCTTATGTGTCGGCTCCACCTATTCGAGACCCATCTCTACTTCGGTAGTGATGGGTTTTTTGCATTTAATTGACGCAAACTATGTCATTACCAATAAACTTGGCGTAAATCACGTCTAACTTTAGACTTGTGGTGGCGATGATGTAGGAAATCAGTACACTAAAGAATCGCTTCAAGATCATTCAACGAGAAAGCTATGACCGAAACCTTCCAACATATTTCCGTGTTATTAAATGAATCCATTGATGGCTTAGCTATCAAACCAGACGGCGTCTATATTGATGGAACATTTGGCCGTGGCGGTCACAGCCGGACAATTCTATCTAAACTCGGTGAAAATGGCCGACTGTACAGTATCGACCGTGACCCTCAAGCGATCGCTGAGGCAGGCAAAATCAATGACCCTCGCTTCACCATTATTCATGGTCCATTTTCTGGTATTGCTGAGTATGCTGAAGAGTATGGACTAGTTGGAAAAGTGGATGGTGTTCTGCTGGATTTAGGCGTTTCTTCTCCTCAGTTAGACGACGCAGAGCGTGGCTTTAGCTTTATGAAAGATGGTCCGTTAGATATGCGTATGGACCCGACATCAGGTATTCCAGTATCTCAATGGTTGATGGAAGCAGACCTCGATGATATCACTTGGGTCATTCGCGAGTTCGGGGAAGATAAACATGCGCGCCGTATTGCAAAAGCGATTGTTGCCTACCGTGAAGATGAAGAAAATGAGCCAATGGTTCGCACTGGTCAGCTGGCAAAATTGATTTCAGATGCCGCACCGAAAAGTTTTAAAGAGAAAAAACACCCTGCGACTCGTGCTTTCCAGGCTTTTCGTATTTACATCAACAGTGAGTTAGAAGAAATTGATACGGCACTTAAAGGCGCGGCGAGCATTCTGGCTCCTGAAGGCCGTTTATCTGTGATTAGCTTCCACTCTCTGGAAGACCGTATGGTCAAACGTTTTATCCGTAAAGAGAGCAAAGGGCCTGAAGTGCCACACGGTATTCCAATGACGGAAGAGCAAATTCGTGCTCTTGGTAGTGCGAATATGAAAGCGGTGAGCAAAGCGATTAAGCCAAGCAAACAAGAAATTGAAATGAACCCTCGCTCGCGCAGCTCTGTGTTAAGAATTGCGGAAAAGCTTTAATTATTATGACGAAATCCACTCCTAATCTTGCTAAGTTGATTGCAACAGATCTCCTCACTGTTGGTCGCTGGCCATTACTGTTGTTGCTATTGATCGTGGCATCGGCAATGGGAGTGGTATTTGCTACCCACCATGCGCGTCAAGCGATTACCGAGAAAGACCATACGTTGGTTGAACGAGAACGATTAGATAGCGAATGGCGTAACTTAATGTTGGAAGAAACTGCCCTCGCGGAACACAGTCGTGTTCAAGACCTTGCCAAAAAAGAACTTGAAATGAAACGACCTGATGGCGATAAAGAAGTGGTTGTCACGCTCAAATGATTAGAAAAAAATCCAACACGAAACAAGCCAATAAGCGTAAACCTGTAGCAAAAGAGAAAGCGGCTACGGGGGATAAGAAAACCGATAACAAAGCAGTGAAAGTGGCGGTCGAAGAATCTTTCTTGATTCGTTGGCGCTTCCATCTATTACTGTTTTTTGTTTTTTGTGCATTTGCCCTTTTGGTGGCACGCGTAGCCTACATCCAAATCATTGAGCCAGATAACCTGATTAAACAAGGTGACCTACGTTCGGTTCGTGTTAAATCCATTCCTTCTGCTCGCGGTATTATTTCGGATCGAAATGGTGAGCCGCTTGCTGTCAGTGTACCGGTTGAGGCGGTTTGGGCAGATCCTGCCACGATATTTAAAGAAAACGCGTTAAGCCAGACCAAAAGTTGGCATGCATTAGCGGATGTTCTTGGTATTGACCGACAAGGGTTAATAGACAAAATCAAGCGCAATGAAAAACGCCGCTTTATCTACTTGCAGCGCCAGGTCAGTCCGGCCATGGCGAACTATATTCGTGAGTTAAAGCTGCCAGGTGTTGGCCTTAAGTCGGAATCTCGTCGTTATTATCCTGCAGGTGAGGTTAGTGCTCACTTAGTCGGTGTGACAGGCATTGACGGGCATGGCCTAGAAGGTGTGGAGCGTAGCTACGATGAGTGGCTCACTGGCGCGGCGGGTAAGAAAACTATTCGTAAAGATCGTTATGGTCGTGTTGTGGAAAACATTGCTTGGCAAGACAAGCAAGAAGGTAAATCACTTCAGTTAACCATCGATCAGCGCCTACAGGCGATTGCGTATCGTGCGATTAAGCAAGCCGTTGCGGACCACCGCGCCACTTCAGGTTCCGTTGTTATGTTGGATGTAAAAACGGGCGCCGTATTGGCCATGGTTAATGCTCCTTCTTACAACCCTAACAATCGTAGCGATTGGCAAAGCTATCAAATGCGTAACCGAGTGATCACGGACTCAATGGAGCCTGGTTCGACCATTAAGCCTTTCGTTATTTTAGCCGCCTTAGAAAATGGGATAGCCGATAAAGATACCATCGTAGATACCGGTAATGGTGTCCTACGTTTAGGTGGTAGTCGAGTCAGAGATGTCTCTCGCGTAGGCAAAGCGAGCTTGACCACGATCCTTAAAAAGTCGAGTAATATCGGTGTGACGAAGCTAGCAATGCAAATGCCGGTAGAGGCGCTTCTTGGGCTGTACAGTTCAGTGGGTTTTGGTGAGCTTTCTGGCCTAAACCTAGTTGGGGAAGTGACGGGTATTTTTCCTACACGAACTCGTTGGTCGCCAATTGAACGCGCCACGATTGCGTTTGGTTATGGTCTATCAATTACACCAATCCAGCTAGCCCATGCTTATGCGACGCTTGGAAACCTTGGCAAATACGAGCCTATTCATATTATCGAAAGCAATGATCATGACATGTCACGTCAAGTGGTGAGTGCGAAGTATGCGCGTCAAGTATTAGACATGTTGGAAACCGTAACTCAAAAAGGGGGCTCGGCTCGCAGAGCGGCAGTTCCTGGTTATCGAGTGGGAGCGAAAACAGGTACATCACGTAAAGCTTCTGCCGGTGGGTACAGCGATGAGTACATCACCTACACGGCTGGGCTTGCTCCGGTTAGCGATCCGCGAATTGCTTTAGTAGTGATCGTAAACGAGCCTCAAGGTGATGACTACTATGGTGGTTCGGTAGCGTCTCCTGTCTTCTCTGAAATCATGAAAGGCGCGCTACAAATACTCAATGTTGCACCTGACGAAAACAAATTCCAACAGTAAGCCCTGTGGTTTACTGAGCAAACAAAATTAAGAAAACCTGAGCCAAAGCTCGGAGAACAAATATGACTAAAGCCATCAGTATGGACGTGCTGCTTTCCCCTTGGGTGGATTGCCCTAGCTTATCGTCCGTTCTTGTTTCTGAATTGGAGCTCGACAGCCGAAGAGTTCAACCTGGAACCACGTTTGTAGCAGTGATTGGCCATGTTGTGGATGGGCGTAAATTCATTGCCTCTGCAATTGAGCAAGGTGCAAATGCAGCCCTGGCGCAAGCCTGCGATGTCAAAACACATGGTACGGTGGAAATCATTGATGATGTTCCCGTCATTTACATTGATAGGTTGGACCAACGTTTATCCGCAATTGCTGGAAAGCTTTATGCTTACCCTGATATGGATTTGATTGGTGTCACCGGCACCAACGGCAAAACCACCATTACCCAGTTAATAGCGCAATGGCTAGAACTGCTTGACCATAAAGCGGCGGTAATGGGAACAACAGGAAATGGCTTCCTCAATAACTTGCAACAAGCTGCGAATACAACGGGGAATGCCGTTGAAATTCAGAAAACGCTCTCCTCTCTCGCAAATCAACAAGCCACATACACCGCGCTAGAAGTATCTTCCCATGGCCTGACGCAAGGTCGTGTCAAAGCATTATCATTTGCGGCGGGCGTGTTTACTAACTTAAGTCGTGACCATCTTGATTACCATGGCACGATGGAAGAGTATGCCAATGCAAAGCTTGGGTTGTTCACGCAACACCAATGTGAACGTGCCATTATCAATGTTGATGATGAAGTAGGTCATCAATGGGCGTCGCAGTTAAGTAATGCGGTCGCTGTTTCGCTCAAACCGAACACTGAATTTGAAAGCGCGATTTGGGCGACGGAAGTCAGTTACGCGGAGTCAGGGATTACTATTAAGTTCGATGGTAAATTTGGCTCAGGTGAATTGCACGCGCCATTGATTGGTGAGTTTAATGCAACCAACTTAATGCTCGCTTTTGCGACCTTATTAAGCTTAGGTAAAGAGAAACAAGCGTTACTCGAAACCGCAGGTCAACTGCAACCTGTACTCGGCCGAATGGAGTTATTCCAAACTGAGGATCGTGCCAAAGTCGTGGTCGATTATGCCCATACTCCTGATGCTTTAGAAAAAGCGCTGCAAGCTTTACGAGTTCATTGTGAAGGCCAGCTGTGGGCTATTTTTGGCTGCGGTGGTGATCGCGATGCAGGTAAGCGCCCGATGATGGCGGAAATTGCAGAGCGACTAGGTGATAGAGTGGTGTTGACTGACGACAATCCACGCAGCGAAGATCCGGTTCAGATTGTGAAAGATATGTTAGCTGGGCTGTCAAAACCTGCTGAAGCGATTGTTCAGCATGACCGCTTCAAAGCGCTGTCTTATGCCATTGAGAATGCTTCGCCAAACGACATTATCTTGTTAGCTGGAAAGGGCCATGAAGATTATCAGATTCGTGATGGCGAAACGATTCATTACTCCGACCGCGAGTCCGCAATGCAACTTTTAGGATTGACCTCATGATCAAAGTAACGTTATCTCAAATTGCAGACATCACTCGTGGTGAGCGATTCGGCGACGAGCTACTTATCGACGCGGTTTCTACTGATACACGAACGATTGAGCGTGGGGCTTTATTCGTCGCGTTAGTTGGGGAGCGCTTTGATGCGCACAACTTTTGCCAACAAGCGGTAGATGCAGGTGCCGGTGCTTTACTCGTAGAAAAACGCTTAGATGTGAATGTGCCGCAAATTGTGGTGTCGGATACCAAACTTGCATTGGGTGAGTTTGCTTCTTGGGTGCATCAAGCATGCAAAACACCTACCGTTGCCATCACCGGAAGTTGCGGTAAAACGACCGTAAAAGAAATGGTTGCGAGTATCCTGCAATTGAAAGGCAAAGTGTTATTCACGGCGGGTAACTTCAATAATGATATTGGTGTTCCGTTGACATTATTGCGCTCACAGCAGGATGATGATTATGCCGTGATTGAGCTTGGTGCTAATCATATAGGTGAAATTGCTTACACTACTCAGTTAGTAAAACCAGATATCGCGTTAGTGAACAATGTAGCAGCCGCTCACCTTGAAGGCTTTGGTTCTATCGATGGCGTGAAACAAGCCAAAGGTGAAATTTACCAAGGCCTTTCAGCTGGTGGTATTGCGATTGTTAACCTAGACAGCAATGGTGAAGCCAAGTGGGATGAAGTGTTAGCAGATAAGAAAGTCATTACTTTTTCACAAAGTAATACTGATGCAGACTTCTTCGCTTCTAACATCGTATTGAACGCCGCAGGTGAAGCAAGCTTTGACTTACATATCGCAGCAAGCTCACAAGAAATTGAACTGTCTCTGGGTATTATAGGTCAACACAACGTTGCGAATGCCATCGCTGCTTCTATTATTGCGTTACAAATGGGCGCCACATTAGAAGAGGTTCGCGCTGGCCTTAAACATTTGAACAAAGTGAAAGGTCGCGTCGAGGTTGAAGCGCTGAGCGAAAAGATAAAATTGATTGACGACAGCTACAACGCGAGCGTGCCAGCCATGAAAGCGGCAGTTGATTTATTGGCCGCTTTCCCAGGTCAACGCTGGCTGATTTTAGGTAATATGGCGGAATTGGGCGAGGAAAGTCTTGCACTTCATCGTCAAGTCGGGGAACATGCTGCCCCACAAAAATTTGAACATGTTCTCACATATGGTGCAGACGCCAAGGTGATCAGTGATCTTTGCCAAGGCATTCATTTTGAGACGCACCAAGAGATGATTGAATACATCAAGCAGCATCTAGACCAAGCCGTTCCTGAAAACCATACGATATTGGTGAAAGGAGCGAACGGTGCACGTATGTTTGAAGTCGCTGCTGCTTTGAAGGAGTATTATTAATGATTATTTGGCTTGCCGAGCTGCTACAGCCATACCTGTCTTTTTTCCGATTGTTTGAATACTTGTCTTTTCGAGCAATCCTAAGCGTATTAACCGCTCTAGGTCTGTCATTATGGATGGGACCAATCATGATCAAGCGTTTGCAAATGCTGCAAATTGGTCAGGTAGTGCGTAACGAAGGTCCTGAATCTCACTTTAGTAAGCGTGGTACCCCAACAATGGGCGGTATCATGATCTTAGCGGCCATCTCAATCACGATTTTGCTATGGACAGACTTATCCAACCCTTACGTATGGGCGGTACTGACAGTCTTACTTGGCTACGGTGCGGTCGGATTTGTTGATGATTATCGTAAAGTGGTGCGAAAAAATACCGATGGCTTGATCGCGCGTTGGAAGTACTTCTGGCAGTCGTTGATCGCGTTTGTCGTCGCTTTCGCATTGTATGCTTACGGTAAAGACACAGCAGCAACTCAGCTAGTGGTGCCATTCTTTAAAGACATCATGCCGCAGCTTGGTTTGATGTATATCATTCTGACTTACTTTGTCATTGTAGGTACAAGTAACGCGGTCAACCTGACTGATGGTCTAGACGGTTTGGCAATCATGCCAACGGTTCTTGTTGCAGCAGGCTTCGCGGTTATTGCATGGGCGACCGGTAACGTTAACTTCTCTGAATACCTTCATATACCATACTTACCGCATGCTTCTGAGTTAGTTGTCGTATGTACAGCAATCGTAGGTGCAGGCCTTGGTTTCTTGTGGTTTAACACTTACCCAGCACAAGTGTTCATGGGCGATGTAGGTTCACTAGCGCTTGGCGGTGCATTGGGCACCATTGCTGTTCTAGTTCGTCAAGAGTTGGTGTTAGTGATCATGGGTGGCGTATTTGTAATGGAAACGCTATCAGTCATCCTGCAGGTAGGTTCTTACAAATTACGTGGTCAGCGCATTTTCCGTATGGCACCAATTCACCACCACTACGAATTGAAAGGTTGGCCAGAACCTCGCGTAATCGTGCGCTTCTGGATTATTTCTATGGTTCTTGTTCTGATTGGTCTTGCGACATTGAAAGTGCGTTAATCGCACTTTCCAAGAATAAGATTTACAGTGTGATCAAATATGGAACGTTGGCAAAACATACATAGTGTTGTCGTCGTAGGGCTCGGTATTACCGGGCTCTCTGTCGTTAAACACCTAAGAAAAAATCAGCCACAACTTGTGGTCAAAGTCATTGATACTCGTGTAAACCCTCCAGGTGCAGAGCGCTTGCCGGAAAGTGTTCAACTGCATAGTGGTGGTTGGAATACAGACTGGCTTTCTGACGCGGATCTTATCGTGACCAACCCTGGTATTGCGCTAGCGACACCAGAGATCCAAGCCGTATTAGCAAAAGGTACGGCAGTAGTAGGTGATATCGAGTTATTCGCTTGGGCGGTGCAGAAACCGGTGATTGCGATTACGGGCTCAAACGGTAAGAGCACAGTAACCGACCTCACAGGTGTGATGGCTGAGGCTGCAGGTTTGGATGTTGGCGTTGGTGGTAACATCGGTGTGCCTGCACTGGATTTGTTAGAACAAGACGCAGACCTATATGTACTCGAACTCTCGAGCTTCCAGTTAGAAACGACGTCAAGCTTAAAGCTCAAAGCCGCTGCGTTTCTGAATCTTTCTGAAGATCATATGGATCGTTATCAAGGCATGTCTGACTATCGACAAGCTAAGTTGCGTATTTTTAACCATGCTGCTCTTGCAGTCGTGAACCGTGATGATCAAGAAACCTTCCCAGACGCAGAGATGCCATTGGTGACATTTGGCAGCGACAATCAGGACTTTGGTCTCGAGGTGGATGGCAACCGTACTTGGCTGCTCGATCACGGTCAACGAGTTGTCGCAAGTGATGAGCTTAAGTTGGTTGGTAAGCACAACTTATCTAACGCTCTGGTTGCTTTAGCGCTATTAAAAGCTGCGGACGTAAACTATCACAAAGCATTGAATGCACTTAAAAATTACACGGGACTGACACACCGATGCCAGGTGGTTGCGGATAATCAAGGCGTCAAATGGGTGAATGACTCTAAAGCAACTAATATTGCCAGCACTATGGCTGCGCTATCTGGTTTGGAATCGACAGGCAAGCTCTACTTACTCGTTGGTGGTGTTGGCAAAGGTGCTGACTTCTCGCCATTAAAACCGATCTTCGCGACGCTTAACTTGCAACTGTGTTGCTTTGGCGCTGATGGCGATGAATTTATGCCACTGCATGAATCTGCAATACGTTTCGACACTATGGAAGATGTGATTCAACAAGTATCTTCGCAGTTAAAACCAGGTGATATGGTGATGCTGTCTCCTGCATGTGCTAGCTTTGATCAATTCGACAACTTTATGGCAAGAGGTGATGCTTTCGCTGCTCTTGCTCAGAAATATGCATAATTAAAGGTTACACACTTCGTGGGTTTAGGTAACGTTAAACGCAGTATTGGCAATTGGCTCAAGCATCCAGCTCCAGAGGCGATGTTTGATCGTCAGTTAGTGTGGATTGCACTGGGTTTGATGTTGACTGGTTTGGTCATGGTAACCTCTGCATCATTTCCAATCAGCTCTCGATTAACGGAACAGCCGTTCCACTTTATGTTTCGTCATGCGACGTTTCTCGTGCTGGCGTTAGGGACCTCCGCTGTTATTTTGCAAGTGCCTTTGCAAGAGTGGTTTAAGAAGAGCCATTACTTACTTTGGGCTTCTTTCGCACTGTTGATCATCGTGCTCTTGGCGGGTAAGTCGGTTAATGGTGCGTCTCGTTGGATTCCCCTTGGGCTGTTTAACCTTCAGCCAGCGGAAGTCGCGAAGCTATCGCTGTTTATCTTCATGTCTGGTTACTTAGTTCGAAAGCAAGACGAAGTACGACAAACGTTCTTTGGTGGCTTTATGAAGCCAATCATGGTGTTTGCCTTCTTCGCAGTATTACTACTTGGTCAGCCAGACTTGGGGACGGTGGTCGTGATGCTGGTCACGCTGTTTGGCATGCTTTTTATCGCAGGTGCAAAACTAACCCAGTTTCTCGCCTTAATGGTGGCAGGTATCGGCGCTGTGGTAGGTTTGATTCTCGTCGAGCCATACCGTATGCGACGTGTAACCTCCTTCCTTGACCCGTGGGAAGATCCATTTGGCAGTGGCTATCAGTTGACTCAGTCTTTGATGGCGTTTGGTCGTGGTGAATGGTTCGGTCAAGGTCTCGGTAACTCAATTCAAAAACTGGAATATCTACCGGAAGCGCATACCGACTTTGTGTTTGCCGTACTTGCTGAAGAGCTTGGTTTCGTAGGCGTAGTGCTGGTCTTAATGCTGATTTTTAGCTTGGTGCTAAAAGCGGTTTACATCGGCAAGCGTGCATTTGAAGAAGGCGAAATGTTCGGAGGTTATCTGGCTTTCGGAATTGGTATTTGGTTTGCGTTTCAAACCTTGGTTAATGTTGGAGCCGCCGCCGGTATTGTTCCAACTAAAGGTTTAACACTTCCACTCATCAGTTATGGTGGTTCTAGTCTAATAATTATGTCCGTCGCAGTGTCCATATTACTGCGTATCGATTACGAATGCCGCTTGAAACGCGAGCAACAACAATCAGAACAACAAGCTAATGAAACAAAATAAACGTTTGATGGTGATGGCTGGTGGTACTGGCGGTCACGTATTCCCAGGTTTGGCGGTAGCAAAACAGCTTCAAGAGCAAGGTTGGGAGATCCGTTGGTTAGGTACGGCGGATCGAATGGAAGCGGATTTGGTGCCAAAACATGGCATTGAAATCGACTTTATCAAAGTGAAAGGGTTACGAGGTCAAGGCGTTAAACGTCTTCTTGCAGCACCATTTCAAATTATCAATGCCATTATGCAGGCTCGTGCTCACATGAAACGCTGGCAGCCAGACGCAGTGCTTGGTATGGGCGGTTATGTTAGCGGCCCGGGCGGTATTGCCGCTTGGATGAGTGGCATTCCTGTTGTTCTGCATGAACAAAATGCAGTAGCAGGTTTAACGAACCAATGGTTATCGAAAATCGCTAAGAAGGTTTTTCAGGCTTTCCCCGGCGCTTTTCCAAATGCCGAAGTGGTTGGGAACCCAGTTCGTGAAGACGTGACTCAATTAGCAGCGCCAACTGAGCGCATGCAAGAGCGCCAAGGTCCAATTCGCATTTTGGTGATGGGTGGCAGCCAAGGCGCACGTATTCTTAACCAAACTCTGCCAGAAGTGATGTCGAAATTGGGCGAAGATTACTGTATTCGTCATCAAGCGGGCAAAGGTGCCGCCGAAGAAGTGAATGCAGCATACCAAGCTAATGGTGTGGTAAATGCAGAAGTAATGGAATTCATTGATGACGTGGCAGAAGCTTACGCATGGGCTGACCTTTTAGTTTGTCGCTCTGGAGCGTTAACCGTTTCTGAAGTCTCGGCGGCAGGTGTAGGCGCTATTTTTGTTCCATTCATGCACAAAGACCGCCAGCAAGCACTTAATGCAGACCACTTGGTGGATTGCGGCGCGGCGAAAATGATTGAACAACCAGATTTAACCGTTGAGTCTCTGACTCAGCAGATCCAACAATTGGATCGCCAAGCTTTACTTACAATGGCTGAGCAAGCGCGTGGCGCTGCAAAATTGAATGCTGACCGAGTTGTCGCACAAGCCATTGTCGCTTTGACCGAAAAGCGTTAACCGAATTATTGAGAATAGAATTGATGACAATCCAACATACACAAGACTTAGCTCAGATTCGCGCAATGGTGCCAGAGATGCGCCGCGTGAAATCCATCCACTTCATCGGTATTGGTGGTGCGGGCATGAGCGGCATTGCAGAAGTGCTGTTGAACGAAGGCTACCAAATCACAGGTTCTGATCTATCAGAGAACGCTGTGACAGAGCGTTTGGTATCAAAAGGTGCGACGGTATTTATTGGTCATCAAGCCAGTAATGTAGAAAAAGCCAGTGTGGTTGTTGTGTCAACGGCGATCAACGAAGAAAACCCAGAAGTGATGGCGGCACGTGAATTACGCATCCCTATTGTACGCCGCGCAGAGATGTTGGCTGAATTGATGCGATTCCGTCACGGTATTGCCGTTGCGGGTACACACGGTAAAACCACGACGACCGCTCTTGTTACTCAAATCTATTCTGAAGCCGGTCTTGATCCAACGTTTGTGAATGGCGGTTTGGTGAAAAGCGCAGGTACAAATGCGCGTCTAGGCTCGAGTCGTATTCTAATTGCAGAGGCAGATGAAAGTGACGCGTCATTCCTGCACTTGCAACCAATGGTGAGCATTGTTACCAATATCGAAGCCGATCATATGGATACCTATGGTGGTGACTTTGAAACCTTAAAGCAAACCTTCATCGATTTCCTTCATAATCTACCGTTTTACGGCCAAGCAATTGTTTGCATTGACGATCCTGTGGTTCGAGAGTTAATCCCACGTATTAGTCGTCAAGTGATAACTTACGGTTTTTCTGAAGATGCCGACGTACGTATTGAAGATTATCGTCAAGAGGGGCAGCAAGGCAAATTTACGGTAGTACGTAAAGGGCGAGCTAACTTAGATATCACGCTGAATATTCCAGGTCGTCACAATGCATTGAATGCGTCTGCTGCGATTGCGGTTGCTACTGAAGATGACATTGAAGACGATGCGATCCTAAAGGCAATGGCTGGTACGCAAGGTACGGGAAGACGTTTTGATCACCTTGGCGAGTTTGATACTGGCAACGGCCATGCAATGCTTGTTGATGATTACGGCCATCATCCAACAGAAGTGGATGTAACCATTAATGCAGCACGCAGTGGTTGGCAAGACAAGCGTTTGGTGATGATTTTCCAACCGCACCGTTATAGCCGTACTCGTGATTTGTACGATGATTTCGCGAATGTGCTTGAACAGGTGGATGTATTGATCATGCTGGATGTTTACGCAGCGGGTGAAAAGCCGATTGCAGGTGCTGATGGGCGCGCTTTATGTCGCACAATTCGCAGCCGAGGCAAGGTAGATCCGATTTTTGTTCCAGAAATCGAGCAATTACCTTCAGTTTTAGCTAACGTTATACAAGACGGCGACCTAATCTTAACGCAAGGTGCGGGTGATATTGGTAAAGTGGCGAAACAGCTGGCAAGTCTTAAATTGAATATAAACAAGATGCTTGGCTGACACATATTGTTGACGCGAAGGACAGATAAAGACTCAGATCTCGATTTTGCGTCAATATCATTGTGATTTATTGCTATCAGTGTTTGATAGTTTACAAGAGCTCAGTATAATCCCAAGGTTAAAGTCAAGACTTTTACCTCTGCGTAATTATATGGGTAAAAAGTACACGACAAAAGTCAGGAAACGAAGACGTTGTTGAATATTGCACTGAATGACGAGCGACCAAATACGGGTAACAACCGTGGTCGCCAAGAAAAAATCTTGGGTGCGTTATTTTTCGTTGTGGTTGTGACTTTAATTAGTTCTGTTTTGTACGCGGCGATCAGTTGGATGTGGGATGACCAAAGGTTACCTCTCTCCAAAATAGTACTTCAGGGGAAACTGGAGTATGTCCAAGCTGACGATGTGCAGGCTGCATTTAGTCGAATTGATCACATCGGTACATTTATGTCCCAGGATATTGATGTATTACAGCAAAGTGTCGAAGCTCTGCCATGGGTAGCGCATGCCGCAATCCGAAAGCAGTGGCCGGATACAGTAAAAGTTTTTTTGACGGAGCATCAACCAGAAGCCATTTGGAATGGCAACGAACTGTTAGATAAAAACGGGTTCGTTTTTGATGGAGATGTTGCTCTGTTGCAAGAAGAAAAAGTGAAGCTGTACGGACCCAAAGATAGCGGGCCGGAAGTCTTACAGACTTACCGTGATTTGAGTCCTAAGTTTCAGCAATTGGGTTTAGCGATATCGTCTCTGGTATTAAACGAGCGACGAGCTTGGCAAATCATCCTTGATAACGGTATTCGATTAGAGCTCGGTAAAGAGTCTCTTCTTGAGCGTATAGAGCGCTTTTTTAAGCTCTATAACAAGCTTGGCAGTGACACGCAAAGAATCAGTTATATCGATCTTAGGTACGATACAGGAGCCGCAGTTGGTTGGTTTCCTGAACAAGAGTTAGAAGAGAGTACAGATGACTAAGGCCGCTGATGACAACATTATTGTTGGTCTTGATATAGGCACTGCAACCGTATCGGCTCTAGTGGGTGAGGTTTTACCAGACGGTCAAATTAATATTATTGGCGCAGGTAGTAGCCCCTCACGCGGCATGGATAAAGGTGGCGTGAATGATTTGGAGTCGGTTGTAAAATCAGTACAACGTGCAATTGATCAAGCTGAATTAATGGCAGAGTGCCAGATCAGCCGAGTCTTCATTTCGTTGTCTGGTAAGCATATCGCAAGCCGAATTGAAAAAGGTATGGGCACGATTTCTGATGAAGAGGTGTCTCAAGAAGACATGGATCGCGCTATCCATACCGCAAAATCGATTAAAATCGGTGATGAACAGCGAATTCTTCATGTGATCCCGCAAGAGTTCACCATTGATTACCAAGAGGGAATCAAAAATCCGCTTGGTTTATCTGGGGTAAGAATGGAAGTGAGTGTCCACCTTATCTCATGCCATAATGACATGGCACGCAACATTATTAAGGCGGTAGAACGCTGCGGCCTTAAAGTAGAACAACTCGTATTTTCTGGGCTTGCTGCTAGCAATGCAGTAATCACCGAGGATGAAAGAGAGCTTGGAGTTTGTGTGGTTGATATTGGCGCCGGCACGATGGATGTGGCCATCTGGACTGGCGGTGCGTTACGTCACACAGAAGTATTTTCGTACGCAGGAAATGCTGTAACCAGTGATATTGCTTTTGCTTTTGGCACGCCAGTGAGCGATGCTGAAGAAATAAAAGTCAAATATGGCTGTGCTTTGAGTGAACTGGTCAGTAAGGATGACACGGTTAATGTACCAAGCGTAGGTGGACGACCATCACGTAGCCTGCAACGTCAAACGTTGTCAGAAGTGATTGAGCCACGCTACTCTGAGCTTATGGGACTGGTTAACCAAACTATCGACTCTGTACAAGCAAAATTGCGCGAAGAGGGTATCAAGCACCATCTGGCTGCGGGAGTTGTACTCACTGGCGGTGCTGCGCAAATGGACGGAGTGGTAGAATGTGCGGAACGCGTATTCCGCAATCAAGTAAGGGTCGGCAAACCGCTCGAAGTCAGCGGATTAACTGACTATGTAAAAGAGCCGTACCATTCTACGGCAGTTGGATTACTTCATTACGCAAGAGACATGCAGTCTAGCGACGATAGCGATTATAATGAACCTAAACGCTCATCTGTAACTGGCTTTTTCGATAAATTGCGTAACTGGATACAAAAAGAGTTTTAACCTGAGTTGCAGGATAAACGGAGACAACACATGTTTGAACCGATGATGGAAATGTCTGACGATGCAGTAATCAAGGTCGTTGGGGTTGGTGGCGGCGGTGGTAACGCCGTTGAACACATGGTGCGTGAATCCATCGAAGGTGTGGAATTCATCAGCGTCAACACTGATGCGCAAGCACTTCGTAAGACAAGCGTTGGCAATGTTATTCAGATCGGTGGTGATATCACTAAAGGTCTGGGTGCAGGTGCTAATCCACAGGTTGGCCGTGACGCAGCTCTCGAAGACAGAGATCGAATTAAAGATTCCCTGACTGGCGCCGATATGGTGTTTATCGCAGCTGGTATGGGTGGCGGTACCGGTACTGGTGCAGCGCCTGTTATTGCTGAAGTGGCTAAAGAGCTTGGCATTCTAACAGTAGCGGTAGTAACTAAACCATTTAGTTTTGAAGGTAAAAAGCGTTTGGCATTTGCTGAGCAAGGTATCGATGAGCTGTCTAAGCATGTTGACTCTTTGATCACGATTCCAAACGAAAAGCTACTTAAAGTACTTGGTCGTGGTGTAACACTACTAGAAGCTTTTGCAAGCGCTAACGATGTTCTTAAGAATGCCGTTCAAGGTATTGCTGAGCTAATTACTCGCCCTGGCATGATCAACGTCGACTTTGCGGACGTAAGAACTGTAATGTCTGAAATGGGTCACGCAATGATGGGTAGCGGCATCGCCAAAGGTGAAGACCGTGCTGAAGAAGCGGCTGAAATGGCAATTTCTAGCCCACTTCTGGAAGACATCGATCTAGCGGGCGCTCGTGGTGTTCTTGTCAATATTACTGCTGGTCTGGATATGCGTCTTGACGAGTTTGAGACGGTTGGTAATACAGTGAAGGCATTCGCTTCTGACAATGCGACTGTTGTTATCGGTACTTCTCTAGACCCTGATATGACTGACGAAATCCGCGTAACAGTTGTAGCGACAGGTATTGGTAATGAGAAAAAGCCAGATATCACGCTAGTTGCGGGTGGTAAAGCTAAAGTGGCACCGACGCCGCAAGCTCAACCACAGCAACAAGCAGCGGCAACGCAAGCTGAAGAAAAACCAGCACAGACCTTGCAAAATAATCAAGTGCAAGAGAAGCCACAGGTAACTCCTCAGCCGACAAACACTGCTCCTTCTTCTCCAGCTTCGTCGAGCCAAAGTTCTGCGGCTCCAAAGCAAGAAAAGGAAAGTGGTTATTTAGATATACCGGCATTTTTGCGTCGTCAGGCTGATTAATCTTTAACCCATAAATTTGACATGGCTCAAAATTATGGTAGCATTCACGGTCGACGTTACAGACGGCCGTGTTTTGTAGCAAATTTTTGAGAGGCAAGCAGATGATCAGACAACGTACTCTGAAAGAAATAGTGAAAACAACTGGTGTGGGTCTCCACTCTGGTCGTAAAGTCACACTTACTCTGCGCCCGGCTGCTGCAAATACAGGTATCATTTACCGTCGTACAGATGTAAATCCACCTGTAGATTTTCCAGCTGATCCAGCTTCGGTTCGTGACACCATGCTTTGTACTGCATTGGTAAACGATGAAGGTGTGCGTATTTCAACTGTTGAGCACTTGAATGCGGCACTTGCTGGTATGGGCATCGATAACATTGTTGTCGAAGTAGACGCACCTGAAATTCCGATCATGGATGGTAGTGCAAGCCCATTTGTATACTTGCTACAACAAGCAGGTATCGAAACGCAAAATGCGCCAAAACGCTTCATCCGCATCAAAAAGCCAGTTCGTTTTGAAGATGGTGATAAATGGGCAGAATTTGTACCATTTAACGGCTTCCGTATGGACTTCGAAATTGAGTTTAATCACCCAGCGATTGAATCAGACGAGCAACGTTTGCTGTTTGATTTCTCGTCAAAAGGCTTTGTTCGTGAGATTTCTCGAGCACGTACGTTTGGCTTTATGCGTGATATCGAATATCTACAATCTCAAAACCTAGTTTTGGGTGGTAGTTTTGACAATGCTATCGTTTTGGATGATTACCGTATTCTTAATGAAGAAGGTCTACGCTTTGAAAATGAGTTTGTGACTCACAAAGTGTTGGATGCGATTGGTGACCTTTACATGTGTGGCCACCCAATCATTGGTGAATTCCGTGCCTTTAAATCTGGCCACGGTTTAAATAACCAACTGTTACGTGCTGTTCTTGCAGATCAGGAAGCGTGGGAGTGGACTACATTCGAAGAAGAAGTCGGCTCACCAGTAGCATTCGCAGAACCAAATATGGTGCTTGCGTAAATACTTGGCATTAGAATTAATAAAAAACCAGGCTTATGCCTGGTTTTTTGCTATTTGGCTTTAATCCTGGATTTATCAATAACATTCAAGCTTTCAGCATATTGAAATAACGTTCACTTACGATCTTCCTTTTCTGCCATATCGGCTAATCGTTTTAAACGCTCTTGAATTTTCGGTGGCGCCATGTCGGCAATCGTCATTAATGACTTTGCTGCAGATTCGGTTAGTGGTGGACGCTTAGGTCTGTCGTCTTGTTGAAAGAGGTTTCGATATAGTGAAGGATTGATCCTCACTTCAACGCTCATCAGCTTGGCAAAGCCTTGAGTACGAAGTTTATTTAGGATCATGAGGCGATCGTAATCGATCTTCATTTTGATCGCGGCACTAGAGACATCGATCAATAGATGGCCGTTACGAACATTCGCTACTCGGCAATGATCGGCCGTCCCCGTGGGTAAGACCTCTTGCAAAGCTTGGTTAAGCTGTAAGATTTCTCCAGCATGTTCTTGAATCTGCTTGAACTGTGACTCAGCAATAACATCTTCAGTCGAGGTTGGACGGTGATCACGCATAGGTAAAATCTAATTTTGTTGAGATATAGCTATTCTAGAGCAGCTTTCTATCAAGGTATAGTTTACATTAACGTCTTTAGATTCAGTTTTACAATGTAGCAAGGTAAAAAGCAAAGTTTGCTCTGGATGGATTACACATATTGCGGTATGCAATATCGGCTAATCAGTCACCACTTTAAGTAAAAACTTCAGAGTGCTTCAAACAAATACGTCTATTTATGGTTGTATCGATTAAAAATCCTTACACTAAGCCACATTGTTTCAAAACTTAGCCTTGAAATATGGATGTTTGAACTCAATATCTTTGATAAATGATTTATCTCAGTATTCTTAGTTCCAAACTGGCAGAGACTGAAGGCATTATGAGTAGATCGGGAACGGTCTGAATAAAGAGAGATTCACGAAAAATGATAACTAAGCTACTGACAAAAGTGATTGGCAGTCGCAACGACCGAACACTGCGCCGCCTTAGAAAAATTGTAAAAGAAATTAATAACTATGAGCCAACATTCGAGGCTCTAAGTGATGAAGAGTTAAAAGCAAAGACGGTTGAATTCCGTGAGCGCCTAGAGAAAGGTGAAACTCTTGATAAACTACTTCCAGAAGCTTTTGCTACGGTTCGTGAAGCATCTAAGCGTGTCTACGGTATGCGCCACTTCGACGTCCAGCTTATCGGCGGTATGGTTCTAAATGCGGGTCAAATCGCTGAAATGCGTACGGGTGAAGGTAAAACGCTGACGGCAACGCTTCCTGCTTACCTAAATGCCCTGGCTGGTAAAGGCGTTCACATTGTAACAGTGAACGATTATCTAGCTAAACGTGATGCAGAGACAAACCGCCCTCTATTTGAATTTTTAGGTATGACTGTTGGCGTAAACGTGCCAAACATGCCTCCTCAAGAGAAAAAAGAAGCGTACCAAGCTGATATCTTGTACGGAACGAACAATGAATTTGGTTTTGATTACCTTCGTGACAATATGGCTTTCCGTAGCGAAGATCGCGTACAACGTGAACGCTTCTTTGCAGTTGTCGATGAGGTGGACTCAATCCTAATTGATGAAGCTCGTACCCCTTTAATCATTTCTGGTCCTGCTGAAGATAGCTCTGAGCTATACACCCGAATCAACCTTTTGATCCCGCATCTTAAAAAGCAAGACAAAGAAGACTCTGAAGAATATCGTGGTGATGGTCACTACACTGTTGATGAGAAATCAAAGCAAGTATACCTCACAGAAACGGGCCAAGAGTACGTTGAAGAACTGTTGGTGAAAAATGGTCTTATGGAAGAGGGTGACACACTTTACTCTCCGACTAACATCAGCATGTTACATCACGTGAATGCCGCTTTGCGTGCTCATGTGTTGTTTGAGCGCAACGTTGATTACATCGTTACTGACGAAGGTGAAGTAGTAATTGTTGATGAACATACTGGTCGTACAATGCCAGGTCGTCGTTGGTCTGAAGGTCTTCACCAAGCAGTAGAAGCGAAAGAAGGCGTTAAGATTCAAAACGAAAACCAAACTTTGGCTTCGATTACCTTCCAGAACTACTTCCGCTTATACGAAAAACTGTCTGGTATGACAGGTACTGCGGATACTGAAGCGTTTGAGTTCCAATCTATTTATGGCTTGGAAACGGTGGTTATCCCAACCAACAAACCAATGATTCGTAACGATATGCCGGATGTGGTGTACCGTACCGAAGCTGAGAAGTTTGCTGCAATCATTGAAGATATCAAAGAGCGCGTTGCGAAAGGTCAGCCAACATTGGTTGGTACAGTATCGATTGAAAAATCAGAACTTCTTTCTAACGCATTGAAGAAAGCGAAGATCAAACACAACGTATTGAATGCGAAATTCCATGAAAAGGAAGCGGAAATTGTTGCTGAAGCGGGTATGCCTGGTGCGGTAACTATCGCGACCAACATGGCCGGTCGTGGTACGGACATTGTGCTTGGCGGTAGTTGGCAATCAAAAGTGGAAGCTTTGGAGAACCCAACTCAAGAACAAATCGATGCGATTAAAGCTGAGTGGAAAGTGGTACATGATCAAGTACTAGATGCTGGTGGTCTACACATCATTGGTACTGAGCGCCACGAATCTCGCCGTATTGATAACCAGCTACGTGGTCGTTCTGGTCGTCAAGGAGATGCAGGTTCATCTCGCTTCTACCTATCTATGGAAGACTCTTTGTTACGTATTTTCACTTCTGATCGTATGGCGAGCCTTATCCAAAGTGGTATGGAAGAAGGTGAAGCAATTGAATCGAAAATGCTTTCTCGCTCAATTGAAAAAGCACAGCGCAAAGTGGAAGGTCGTAACTTTGATATCCGTAAGCAGCTACTAGAATACGATGATGTGGCGAACGATCAGCGTAAGGTTGTCTACGAGCTGCGCGACGAATTGATGAACGTTGAAGACATCAGCGGTATGATCGAGCAAAACCGCGAAGATGTGCTAACAGCGGTTATTGATGAGTACATCCCGCCACAATCACTAGAAGATATGTGGGACGTTGAAGGTCTACAAGAGCGCTTGAAAGCAGACTTCGATCTTGATGCGCCAGTGAAGCAATGGCTTGAAGAAGACGATAAGCTTTACGAAGAGGCGCTACGCGAGAAGATCATCAATCTAGCCGTTGAAGTGTACAAAGAGAAAGAGGAAGTGGTGGGTGCGCAAGTACTTCGTAACTTCGAGAAATCGGTTATGCTTCAAACGTTGGATACGCTTTGGAAAGAGCACTTGGCAGCAATGGATCACTTGCGTCAGGGTATTCACTTACGCGGCTATGCGCAGAAGAACCCGAAACAGGAATACAAGCGTGAATCGTTTGAGCTGTTTGAAGGTCTACTAGAAGCGCTGAAAACCGATGTGATTACTGTTCTATCTCGCGTTCGAGTTCAGCAACAAGAAGAAGTTGAACGTATGGAAGAGCAACGTCGTGCGCAAGCTGAAGAGGCCGCTCGTCGTGCTCAAGCGCAACACGCAGCAGCACAAAATCCGCTTTCTGAAGGTGAAGAATCTGAAGAAGGTTCAAGTCAGCCAATGGTACGTGATGAACGTAAAGTAGGTCGCAATGAGCCTTGCCCTTGTGGTAGTGGTAAGAAGTATAAACAGTGCCACGGCAAAATCGACTAACGTATTAGTCAGATAATTTTTTAAAGAGTCGCCTAGGCGGCTCTTTTTTTAAGCAAATTCTGTGGCTGTCGAATTTCATAAGTTTTGATAGCATCGGATAGTTTTAGAGATCCAAAGACCGTTGAAGTGTAACGGCTTGAGAGTTAGGAACCCCTATGAAAAGAATTCACATAGTCGCGGCTATTATTTTTAACCAAGACAAATCAAAAATTTTTATTACAAAGCGTCCAGACGACAAGCATAAAGGCGGGTTTTGGGAGTTTCCCGGCGGGAAAGTCGAGTCAGGAGAAAGTATTGAACATGCTCTAGCAAGAGAACTTGAAGAAGAGGTAGGAATTGAAGTTACTGAGCAAGCCCTTTTCGAGCATTTGGAATATGACTATCCAGACAAATCACTTAAGTTTGATTTTATTACGGTATCTAAGTTCAGTAATGAGCCTTACGGCCGAGAAGGTCAAGAAGGTCGCTGGGTTGAGATAAGAGAATTGGGTAACTATGCCTTTCCTGAAGCGAACGTGCCTATCTTGGAGCGTGTCGTAAAAGAGTTCGCTTAAGCCTGATGAACTTGCTTGTGGTAACCACGGTATGTTGTTAGTTTAAACAGATTAAGCGAAACGAGAGAACGAGAGCAAACCTCGTTATCCAGAGAAGGAGAGAAAGCGCAATGGTTCGTATTGCAATCGCAGGAGCAGCAGGCCGAATGGGCCGTAATTTGGTTAAAGCTTCACACCTTAATCCAGAGGCGACAGTGAGCGCGGGATCAGAACGACCTGAGTCCTCACTTGTCGGTGTCGATATCGGTGAACTTTGTGGTGAAGGCAAATTCGATGTGTTCTTAACGGATGATCTTGCTAAAGACGTCGATAATTTTGATGTAATCATCGATTTTACTGCCCCAGTAAGTACGTTGGCGAATCTTGAACTGTGTAAGAAGCATGGAAAGAGTATTGTGATTGGGACGACTGGTTTCAGTGATGCAGAGCGTGAACTGATTGACGAAGCCTCTAAGCAAGTGCCTGTTGTCATGGCTCCTAACTACTCTGTTGGTGTGAACCTAGTATTTAAGCTTCTTGAGAAAGCAGCCAAAGTGATGGGCGGCTACTGTGATGTTGAGATTGTCGAAGCACATCATCGTCATAAAGTTGATGCTCCTTCTGGTACCGCTATCGGGATGGGCGAAGCCATTGCTGGTGCGATGGGCAACAAGCTGAATGATGTAGCTGTCTATGCGCGAGAAGGTATCACAGGTGAACGTACTAAAGATGAGATCGGCTTTGCTACAATTCGCGCTGGCGATATTGTCGGTGAGCACACAGCCATGTTTGCTGATATCGGGGAACGAGTGGAGATAACGCACAAAGCGACCGATCGTATGACGTTTGCTAATGGCGCCGTCAAGGCCGCTGTTTGGCTGAGTGCCAAACCAGCGGGCTTTTATACCATGACAGATGTTTTGGGATTGAATGAACTCTAAATACATAATTATTCGCCGGCGGTAGCCGGCTTTTTTATATCTATAGAATTATTTGTAAATGAAATGATTCTAACAGAAAGTATTTTGGTGCTTACTTTTGTTGTTATTTTGGTTGTTTTGTGGGTGTTTTGGGTTTTGATGTCTAAAAACCAATGTCTTTTTTGTTGGGTGAACGTTTGCGTGAAAAACTCATACTTTTTTGTGATCTCTAAAAAGTTCAAATTTGTAAAATTCATTAAACCTCTATGCCTCTCTATGTAATAGCATGTAAAAGTTATCTTTTTGGGCCTTACTGATTCAAAATGACCTTACTCGCTAGAAATTAATCATTTATTTTTGATTGTAGGTTGACAGGTTTCGAGTCCAACTTTAGAATACCGCCAATTTGTCTGAAATACCTATTTATGTAGATTTTATAGGTAAAGGAAGGCATGTTTGCAGTTTGATTTATTTTTTTTGCATTTTTATTCTGGAGGTTGTCTTGGGTAAATTAGCACTGTTGGTCCTAGAAGATGGGACAGTGTTCCGCGGAGTGTCCATAGGGGCAGATGGTCTTTCCGTTGGTGAAGTCGTTTTTAATACCTCGATGACGGGGTATCAAGAAATCCTCACTGATCCTTCCTATTCTCAGCAAATCGTCACTCTCACTTATCCTCACATTGGCAATACCGGAACCACTTCCGAAGATGAAGAATCCTCTTCCATTCATGCACAAGGCCTTGTGATTCGCGATCTTCCTCTAATCGCTTCTAACTTCCGTAACGAACAATCCCTCTCTGATTATCTTAAGTCGCAAAATATCGTTGGCATCGCTGATATCGATACTCGTAAGCTCACTCGTATCCTGCGTGAAAAAGGTGCTCAAAACGGCTGTATTGTTGCGGGCAACAACCTAGACGAAGCTTTGGCACTAGCGAAAGCAAAAGAATTCCCAGGCTTAAAAGGAATGGACCTTGCGAAAGAAGTTACAACAAAAGAAGCGTATCAATGGAAGCAAGGTTCGTGGACGCTTGAAGGTGGACTTCCAGAGGCGAAAGATGACAGCGAGCTGCCATACCACGTTGTCGCTTACGACTTCGGCGCAAAACGCAACATCTTACGAATGTTGGTTGACCGCGGCTGCCGCTTAACGGTTGTACCTGCAGAAACGTCAGCGGAAGAAGTTCTGGCACTAAATCCAGATGGCGTATTCTTATCGAACGGCCCTGGTGACCCAGAACCATGTACTTACGCGATTGAAGCAACCAAAGTGTTCCTAGAAAAAGGCTTGCCAATTTTTGGTATTTGTCTAGGTCACCAAATTCTGGCGCTAGCATCAGGTGCGCAAACGGTGAAAATGAAGTTTGGTCACCACGGTGCAAACCACCCAGTAAAAGATTTAGAGCGTAACGTTGTGATGATCACTTCGCAAAACCACGGCTTTGCGGCAGATGAAGCAACATTACCGGAAAACTTACGTGCTACTCACGTATCGCTATTTGATGGCTCTTTGCAAGGTATCCACCGCACAGACAAGCCAGCATTTAGCTTCCAAGGTCACCCAGAAGCGAGCCCAGGTCCACATGACGCGGCACCGCTATTTGACCACTTTATCGAACTAATCAAAAAACACAGCGCTTAATTCGGAGTAGTAGATAATGCCAAAACGTACTGACATTCAAAGTATTCTAATTCTTGGTGCTGGTCCGATTGTTATCGGTCAGGCATGTGAGTTTGACTACTCTGGCGCACAAGCGTGTAAAGCTCTTCGCGAAGAAGGCTACCGAGTTATCCTGGTTAACTCTAACCCAGCAACCATCATGACTGACCCAGAGATGGCAGATGCGACTTACATTGAGCCGATTCAGTGGGAAGTTGTACGCAAGATCATCGAGAAAGAACGTCCTGATGCAGTTCTGCCAACTATGGGTGGTCAGACAGCACTTAACTGTGCGTTAGATTTAGAGAAGCACGGCGTTCTCGCAGAGTTTGGCGTAGAGATGATTGGTGCAACGGCTGATGCAATCGACAAAGCGGAAGACCGTTCTCGTTTTGATAAAGCGATGAAGTCTATCGGCCTTGAGTGTCCTCGCGCAGATACAGCGAAGAGCATGGAAGAAGCTTACAAAGTTTTAGATATGGTTGGCTTCCCTTGTATCATTCGTCCATCGTTCACCATGGGTGGCACTGGTGGTGGTATCGCGTACAACAAAGAAGAGTTCGAAGAAATCTGTCGTCGCGGTCTGGACTTATCTCCGACCAACGAACTTCTTATCGATGAGTCACTCATCGGTTGGAAAGAGTACGAAATGGAAGTCGTTCGTGACAAAGCGGACAACTGTATCATCGTATGTTCAATCGAGAACTTTGACCCAATGGGCATCCATACAGGTGACTCAATCACGGTTGCTCCAGCACAAACACTGACTGACAAAGAATACCAGCTTATGCGTAATGCATCGCTAGCCGTTCTACGTGAGATTGGTGTTGAAACAGGTGGTTCAAACGTACAGTTTGGTATCAACCCGAAAGATGGTCGTATGGTCATCATCGAGATGAACCCGCGTGTATCTCGCTCTTCTGCGCTAGCATCAAAAGCAACAGGCTTCCCAATCGCGAAAATTGCCGCGAAACTGGCTGTTGGCTTTACGCTAGACGAACTACAAAACGACATCACAGGTGGTGCAACACCTGCGTCATTTGAACCAACTATCGACTACGTCGTAACTAAGATCCCTCGCTTTAACTTCGAGAAATTTGCTGGTGCAAACGATCGTCTGACAACTCAGATGAAATCGGTTGGTGAGGTAATGGCGATTGGTCGTAACCAACAAGAATCTCTTCACAAAGCACTGCGTGGCCTAGAAGTTGGCGCAACTGGTTTTGATGAGATGGTCGATCTGGAAGCGCCAGATGCACTGACTAAGATTCGTCACGAACTTAAAGAAGCAGGTGCAGAGCGTATCTGGTACATCGCCGATGCATTCCGAGCGGGTATGTCAGTCGACGGTGTGTTCAACTTGACTCAAATCGACCGCTGGTTCCTGGTTCAAATCGAAGAAATTGTAAAACTCGAAGAACAAGTCAAGGCGGGCGGCTACGCAGGTTTGACCAAAGAAGTTCTTCGTCAGATGAAACGCAAAGGCTTCTCTGATGCTCGCTTGTCTAAATTGCTTGGTGTCGCTGAAAGTGAAATTCGCCGTGCTCGTGAGCAGTTTGATATTCATCCGGTTTACAAACGTGTGGATACATGTGCAGCAGAGTTTTCTTCTGACACGGCTTACATGTACTCATCTTACGATGAAGAATGTGAAGCAAACCCAACAGACAAAGATAAGATCATGGTTCTTGGTGGCGGTCCAAACCGTATCGGCCAAGGTATCGAATTCGATTACTGTTGTGTTCATGCATCACTTGCGCTGCGTGAAGACGGTTACGAAACCATTATGGTTAACTGTAACCCAGAAACGGTATCTACTGACTACGATACGTCTGATCGTCTGTACTTCGAACCAGTAACTCTGGAAGATGTACTGTCTATCGCTCGCGTTGAAAAACCAAAAGGTGTGATTGTTCAGTACGGTGGTCAAACGCCACTTAAACTGGCTCGTGCTCTAGAAGCGGCTGGTGTGCCAATCATTGGTACTAGCCCAGATGCTATCGACCGTGCGGAAGACCGTGAACGCTTCCAAGCCGCTGTTGACCGTTTAGGTCTACTTCAGCCAGAAAACGCGACAGTAACAACGATGGAGCAAGCGGTTGAGAAATCGAAAGAAATTGGCTTCCCATTAGTTGTTCGTCCATCTTATGTACTCGGTGGTCGTGCGATGGAAATCGTATACGATGAGCAAGACCTGCGTCGCTACTTCAACGAAGCAGTAAGCGTATCGAACGAGTCTCCAGTTCTGCTAGACCGTTTCTTGGATGATGCAACCGAAGTTGATATTGATGCTATCTGTGACGGTGAACGCGTCGTTATCGGCGGTATCATGGAGCACATCGAACAAGCGGGTGTTCACTCTGGTGACTCTGCATGTTCACTGCCTGCATACACGCTAAGTCAGGAAATTCAAGACAAGATGCGTGAGCAAGTTGAGAAGTTAGCATTCGAACTCGGTGTACGCGGTTTGATGAACACGCAGTTTGCTGTGAAAGACAACGACGTTTATCTAATTGAAGTGAACCCTCGTGCTGCTCGTACGGTACCATTCGTATCGAAAGCGACAGGCGCTCCTCTAGCGAAAATCGCTGCACGTGTAATGGCGGGTCAATCTCTAGAGTCACAAGGCTTTACTAAAGAGATTATCCCTCCTTACTACTCAGTGAAAGAAGTGGTTCTGCCGTTCAACAAATTCCCTGGTGTTGACCCTCTATTGGGCCCTGAAATGCGCTCAACAGGTGAAGTAATGGGTGTGGGTGCAACGTTCGCAGAAGCTTACGCGAAAGCAGAGCTAGGTTGTGGTGCGGTTTATCCTGAAGGTGGTCGTGCGCTACTGTCTGTACGTGAAGGTGATAAAGAGCGTGTTGTTGACCTAGCTTCTAAGTTAGTGAAACTGGGTTACCAGTTGGATGCGACACACGGTACTGCTGTAATTCTGGGCGAAGCGGGTATTAACCCACGTTTGGTAAACAAAGTACACGAAGGTCGTCCACACATTCTTGACCGCATCAAGAACAACGAATACACCTATATCGTAAACACGGCTGCTGGTCGTCAAGCGATTGAAGATTCGAAAGTTCTACGCCGTGGTGCACTGGCAGAAAAAGTGAACTACACAACGACACTGAATGCAGCGTTCGCTACATGTATGTCTCATACTGCAGACGCAAAAGCGTCAGTAACTTCGGTTCAAGAGTTACACGCTAAAGTGAAAGCGAGTCTAGACGCGTAACAGATAAAAATCAGTAAGCTCATTAATCAGGGCTTACATGACAACCTCATTGCCCGCTCATTTGAGCGGGCTTTTTTATATCGAGGTTTTTCTAAAATGAAGAGCATTAAAGTGTGCTAGGAACGATTGGTATGCTTCGCTTTTGAAGATCATTAAGCTAATGATGGCAAGCAATGTGTCCAAAGATGAGCAATAGAACTACCACTTGCTGCAACAAAATTAATGCTGTAGGACTGAGGTATTAAGCCGACCATAACTCTTTAAGCAGATAGGTAATTAGAAAAAGTTAAAATAAGCAGTGTCGAGCTTAAAGACATACTAACTATGGAGTGCTTCGATATGTTCTTTTTTCTAAGACTAAGTTATAAGTTGATTCTTCAGTATCAAGAGAGTATCCGTTACTTTTTGCAAAAACATCTGCTGCTAGTAGCGAGGGATAAAGAAGAAAAAAACTAGTTACCGATATAGTTAGGAATATCTTACTAGAGCTTTTAAACTCACTTTTAGTTAGGAAATTATTTGATTTTAATGTTTTTACGGACATTCTAGAGCATTCAAATAAGATCAAACTAGAGCCTATAATCAAAATATCAGCCTGATCAAAAGATGAATAACTTTCATTATTATAGATGTTAAGATAAAAGTCTGACAATCCATCAAAACCATATATTAACAGTGATATTGCTGATGCTAATAAAATTATTAAATAAAAAAACACTTGCGTTCGGTCGTAACTCCCTTTTTTCATCGTAACAAACCTCGCTGTATTTCTTGCGAGAAAATCATACTTTGAGTTTTACGTTGAATCTCATTATATTCTTCTTTTGCTCTTCTCTTTGCTTCTATATCTCTTTGCTTTAAGTAAATATCTATAGAGGCTATTAACTTCTGTGTTAAACCTCGTTTATCATTTTCTCTATTCAATAAAAGACCTACAGCCGAGCTTATCAAAATAGCCCCTAATAATGGGCCAGCACTTAAAGTTACAACACTGCCACCCACTGCTGCGGCAAAGTTTACAAATATAGCTGCTGCAGCTGACGATAACCCGATAGTGATTATATCACTAGCTAAAGTACCAAATAGTTTGGCTAAGGTTTGACGGTCATTGAGGAAAAAGTCAATCACTCTGTATGTGGATATTAAGATAATTGTTATTATGCCCCCACTTCTAATGGATTGTAATGCCCCTTCTGGTCCAACAGCGAACTTTGCCACAGTTGGAGTGGGAAGAAATTTTCCTAATCCAGAAAGCTTTGAGTGCATAGCAGGGGAGCCTGTGAGTATGATATGTGGAGCTCCAGAATAATTTTTAACGATAACAGAGCTATTATTTCCGTACAAATAGTTTGATAAGTTGGTTATAAAAACTAAGTCCTGTCCTGTAGCATAATAGTTTGCTGTATTTTCAAACATTCCCTTTATCTTTTCCCAACGTTCTAATTTCGCTTTATCTTTTACATTGTTCTTGACAACGATATCGAAGCTCTCGATAGATAAGATAATGGTTTCTTGATTTCGATGTTGATGATTTGATTTATAAAGTGGGTAGGTGCTTATACTACCACTATTTTTTGAGGATTGATGTCGTGATAAAGGGTAGTTGCTAGTCATGTATTTTCCTCAGATATCGGGCCTTGAGCGCTGACAATGTAAACTCTACATGCTGAACAGATCTTTCATATTCGTCTAGTTTTATATTTAAAGGTAAGCGTTTGATCTCATTATCAGGAATAGATTTGTGACAGTGATTCAATTCTTTCTGACAACTAAATTTTATATAAAAGTTTGGAGTCAAGTTTAAGCATTAATTCTATGAAAATTAGGAATAGATTGGTGTCTTGACTTTCCATTGGTAGTTTTGTGAATAAATGCTACCGTTTCTTCCTCTTTGATACCTCTTCAAAAAGGAAGTGTAGTGGAAATCACGGTTGAAATTTTGTTGGCCTTATTTTTGGTTGCGACTGCCGCAGGCTTTATTGATGCTATGGCTGGTGGGGGAGGGCTCATTACGCTCCCTGCGCTTTTGGCTGCGGGGTTGAGTCCGACTCAAGCTCTAGCAACCAATAAGTTACAAAGTTCGTTTGGCAGTTTCTCTGCTAGCTGGTATTTCGTGCGTAACGGTATTGTCAGCTTAAAGGAAATGCGTTTTGCGATACTCTGCACTTTTATAGGTGCTGCAATCGGTGCCGAGGCTGTGCAGTTTATTGATGCTAGCGTACTCACCAGTTTGATCCCTGTTCTTTTGATAGCCATTTCCCTCTATTTTTTACTCGCGCCAAGTACGCGAAAAATCGATGGAGAACCAAAGTTATCTGAAGCGATGTTTGCGCTATGCATTGGTGGTGGGATCGGCTTCTATGATGGCTTTTTTGGCCCTGGGACTGGATCTATTTTTACTGTTTGTTTTGTTGCACTAGGTCACTTTTCTTTGGTCGAAGCCACAGCTAGAACCAAAATCCTCAATTTCACGTCAAACATAGCGGCACTACTCTTTTTTATCTTAGCTGGGTTGCCAGTGTGGAAGCTTGGCTTAACTATGGCTGTTGGCGGTTTTCTTGGTGCTCAGTTAGGGGCGAAGGTCGTGGTAAGTAAAGGGCAAAAATGGATTCGTCCTCTAGTTATAGTAATGTCGATGCTCATGGCAACGAAACTTCTTTGGCAACAACATCAGCAATGGATTCTGTCAGTGCTTTAACTCGTTCGCTACGATATGTGCTGTGACGTAAGCAGATATGTATTGGTCGAACTAACTGATCTAGCTCTTCAAAGTCATAGCAGAACTTAGATGTGATATTAAGTGTCGTTAGGATAGATTTAGGGATTAAAGCGGGAGCCATACCTCCCAAAGCCAGTTGTGCTGCCGCAGTATACGAATCCATTTCCATCAAAGGTTCGATTCCGTGTTTGGATAAAATAGCTTGTTGATATGTGTTGGCAGGGTTAGTTAGGTCATTGGTCAAAATAGCTTTAGGTAGTTGTGAAAGTGAATGTCGACTGACAATTGAGAAAGGTTCATCGGCGAGGTGAAGGCTCATTAATCCATGATGAGGTGGTAGATAGCCAGCACAAAATCCCAATGTTGCTTTGCCTGATTTCACATTCTCAATAATGCGTGGCGTATGATTGGTCGATATTCGTATGTACTGATCATGGGCAAAGTGTTCTGCCATGATCATACTGAGGTATCCAGCGACTAAGGTTTCAGAGCAGTCTATCTTGATCAAAGAAGTATCTTCTATTTGTTGTTGATCGTAGATTTTTCCTCTTAACTCATTGAACGTTGGCTCGATCGTGTTGATGAGCGCAAGGCCATCGGAGGTCAGCTTTATGTGCCGACCATTTGGCTCTATTAATTTTTTTCCTAACTTCTTCTCTAGATTTGAAATACGTTTACTCACGGCAGATTGACTAATATAGAGTTGACTGCCCGTGCGGCTCATGGTTTTTTCTTTACTGAGGACAAGTAACGTTTCAATACCTTCAAGCAACATAATGATTAATGAAAGTTAGGAATGGTTGAGATAATTTAGCGAATTGCCCAAGAATTGGCGAATCAAATGAGCATAAATGAGAGGAGCCGACACTTGGTCGACTCCATGATGAGTGATGTTGTTGGTGTTTAACGGTTAATGGCGAAAGTTGGCAGGGATAGATGCCAACGAATCGCACCGAGACGTATAATGAGCGTTGAGATTACACCAGCGAGTAAAGCCGTTGAGTGGTCATAACCCATGTTTACCGCCATCGTATGGAAGATGCCGCCAATAATACATGCCGTAGCATAGACTTCACTTCTTAATACCATAGGAACTTCGCGAGCCAGCACGTCTCGTATAATGCCACCGCCACAGCCAGTAATAACCCCCATTATCACCGCGACCATCCCGGATGCATTGTAGGCGAGTGCCTTTTCTACTCCTATTCCCACAAACACAGCGAGACCGATGGCATCACAAACGGGTAATACCCACCATGAGAGTCGCTTGGGTCTTCGAATAACAAGCATGGTTAGTAGACACGTAACAAATATCACCCATAAGTAAGTCGTATCTGTTATCCAAAATACGGGAGTGGCACCAAGCGCCATGTCTCGGATTGTTCCGCCACCTATAGCAGTCACACTGCCGAGTACGATAACGCCGAATGGATCCATTTTTAAACGGCCAGCCAGTAATACGCCAGAGATAGCGAAAACAGCGGTACCGAACAAATCGATCATATAAAGCAGCATGGAGTCCATGTTACTTAGTACCTTTAAATAGTGTGAGAAAAAATGGGCGGAAATTGTACGGTATTTGCCACGAAATCGTTAGCGTTTTTGACGAACGCTTTTAAAGTGCTCACACACTTCCTTGATCGCGTTCAATGTGCGTGGTGTCGGACGGTTAATCCAATCAGAGTTTAGGGACCAGATGTGTTTGTTTTTAAGAGCAAGAAGCTCATTACTCCACTCAGCCCACATACCATCGTTACTCATTGCGTGACGAGAAGTAAAAATAACCTCTGGCTGGCGAGTAATGACTTGCTCGATGCTAACTTGAGGATAAGGCGCGCTAGATGCGGCGAAAATGTTCTCACCACCGCAAAAAGTAAAGACTTCACTTGGCCAGTTCTTTCCGGCGACAGTGATGATAGGCTTTTCACTCAACTGATAAAAGTAACGAACTTTCTCGTTCGTGTTGTACTGTTCTTTTAGTGTACTCAGCTGCGTTCTAAAATCTTCAGCGGCCTTTTTTCCTACTTGTGGAGTTTCGCTGTATTGGCTGAGTTGCTCGATATTATTGGCGATATCTTCTAATGAACCTGTAGTGGAGTAATAGATAGGAATACCGAACTGTTTAATTTTCTCCAACTCTTTAGCGGGGTTTCCGGCTGGCCAAGCAATCACTAAGTCCGGTTGAAGAGCAATAATGCGCTCTAATTTAATTCCTTGATAATTTGAGACTCTTTCTAGCTGCTTTGCCTGTTCTGGATAATCGCTCATTTCGCTGACAGCAACAAGCTGGTCTCCTAGCCCTGCTGCAAAGGCAATTTCGGTGGCATGTGGAGCTAAACTTATAATGCGTTGAGCGGGTTGAGCGAAGGTCGCTGTCGAAACAAACAGCGTTAATGCGAAGCATAATTTATTCATCATAATCCTTGATAAATTATTCCTAAAAGCAAACTTTGGATTGCGATCCAAGCCAGGACGCGCCAAACGAGCAGCGTATGTATTTGTGAAAGGTGAATAGCCGATGGCGCAATGCGCCCACCGATTTTTGCGCGCTCTGCACGCACACCTTGATAGATAGCAGGGCCGCATAAAGACAGTTGTAGTTTGTGTCCGATAGTACATAACACCCAGCTAGGTCCTGGTAAGGGCCAAGACTTCGCTTGCTGTTGTATTCCAGAGAGCACATTACTTGTATTCTTTCCGGCAGCTAAAAGTATGGCAAAGAGACGAAGTGGAATAATATCCAGAGTAGCAACCAGTTGAATCACAGGTTTACCAAAGGGCAAATATTGGCGTCGGCTAGGGGACCACACTCGCGCTAATTCTGTTGTGAGTCGATACATTAACGCACCAATACCACCTGTTAGTGCGTACCAAAATAGCACACCGATCACGTTGCGGCTGTATGCCATAATCAGGGTTTCTGAGCCAGCTTTACCTATGCCAACGATCGAGAGGCTACCAGTATCGCGATTAAGATATGGTCTCAGTAATGCTCGACACTGAGCTTTGTCTTCCGAAGAGATACTTGTGACGAGCTGTTTCGTTAACGTTTCGCTGTTGCGCCAGTCTAGCGCAAGGATCAATAGAACCAGTTCATATAAACGGATTTGCCAAACAAATGGCTTTACTGCAATCAGTAATATCAAGCAAGGAAACAGCATCAAGCCTAGTGCAAGACTGCCTGAGATTACACTCTGTGAGTAATTGTGATTATTGTTCACTTTGTTAGCTAGCTGCTCTGCTAGCTTTCGCCATAAAGTGATGGGGTGCGCTGAATGGGGGATTGGCACTAAAAGGTGCAAGATCAGTGCACCCCACATAATGAGGAGCGCACCGTTGGCATAAAATGACTGAAAAACTTCTTCCATGAATGAGTCGTTTACTTAATGAGTTCCAGCATTTTGAATACCATTTCGGAAGAGCTTTTTGCTGCTAGAGGCAGGAACTCATCAAAGCTCATTGGTGATTCTTTATCAGCGACATCAGAGATTGCACGCACAACAACAAACGGAGTGTTGAATTGATGACAAGTTTGAGCGATAGCAGATGCTTCCATTTCTACAGCGATAACTGACGGGAAGTGTTTACGAATAAACTCTTGACGCTCAGCAGTACAAACAAACGCATCGCCAGTACAAATTAGGCCGCGAACCGCATGAGTGTTTTCCATTTGTGATAGGGCTTTTTCGGCTAAGTCCATTAGCTTGTCATCCGCTTTGAATGCAGCTGGTTGACCGGCCATTTGGCCAATCTCATAACCAAAAGCGGTTACGTCTGCATCGTGATGACGAACTTCTGTAGAGATAACTACATCGCCAAGGTTTAAGCTTGAATCGAAACCGCCAGCAGAGCCTGTGTTAATCACCACGTCTGGTTGGTATTCATCAAGAAGGATTGTCGTGCCCACTGCCGCTGCAACTTTACCGATGCCCGATTGTAGTACGACGACTTCAACATCGTTAATTTGACCAGAGAAAAACGTACAACCTGCTTTATTTACAGTTTTGCAGTTTGTAATTGCTTGCTTCAGGATGGTCACTTCTTGTTCCATCGCACCGATGATACCAACTTTCATAACACTCTCTTTGGGTAAATATTTTAGTTGGCCGAGAGTATAGCACTCCCCGTTGGCAGTTTTCTATTTGATGAGCTTAGCTTGAGTGAGCTTTTCTCGTAATTGATCGGCGCGCTTTCTGTTTACGCCAAAGTCAGAGTAGCCCACACGAGACTCCGAGCGCACAATCAGTTGGTCTCCTGCTATTTTTAGTTCGAGGTCATCCACGAAGCGCATGATTTTAGATGTGCACTCGATACGAAGGTAGTTGCTTTCTTTCACCGCGGTTTTCGCGCCTGGCAGTTCAAGCGCAACTTGCTCAATAGCGTCGATGTTCGCTGAATCCACTAAGATGAATGGCGTTAGGTTGTATTTTTCTCGCGTGTCTTGGGTGGAGACGCAGTTTGGTTTGTCACCACAAGGTGATTGAGAACGATCCGTCATGGTTTTGACTCCTTGGCTACAAGCGGTTAAGCCGAGCAAAGTAATGGAAAGGAGAGCGGCTTTTTTCATTGGTTTTATCCCTTATCATAGGAATTTAATTATATGTAATAAAAGAAAAAAGGATCCAATAGTAGGATCCTTTTTGAGACGTTAACAGTGATTAAACTTCGAGGTAATCGAGAATGCCTTCTGCCGCTTTTCGTCCTTCATCAATTGCGGTTACGACAAGATCAGAACCTCGTACCGCATCGCCACCCGCGAAGATCTTTTCGTTGCTGGTCTGGAACTGGAACTCTTGCTTCGCTGGGGCTTTGATACGACCCCATTGATCCAAATCGACATCAAACGGTGCTAACCAGTCCATTTTGTGCGGCTGGAAACCAAACGCCATGATAACAACGTCTGCTGGTAGAACGTGCTCGCTGCCTTCAACGGGCTCTGGACGTCGGCGACCCGCTTCATCAGGTTCACCAAGTGCGGTTTTCACCACTTTGACCCCCGAGACTTTGCCTGACGCATCCACTTCAACTCCCAAAGGCTGAAGGTTGAACATGAACTTCACGCCTTCTTCCTTTGCGTTTTTTACCTCGCGACGAGAGCCTGGCATGTTGGCCTCATCACGACGATAAGCACAAACTACGTTGGAGGCTCCTTGGCGAATTGAGGTACGAACGCAGTCCATTGCGGTATCACCACCACCCAGTACGACGACTTTCTTTCCTGCCATATCGATAAAGGGTTGGTTACTCTCAAGACCCATGACTTTGTAGGTGTTCGAAACTAAAAATGGCAGCGCGTCATACACACCCGGCGCATCTTCATTATCTAGACCTGCACGCATGTATTTATAGGTGCCAACGCCCAAGAAAACAGCATCGTATTCATCAAGTAGCTCTTGCATTTGGACATCTTTGCCTACTTCCATGTTCATGCGGAACTCGACGCCCATTTCAGTGAACACACGGCGGCGGTTTTCCATCACGCCTTTTTCAAGCTTGAATGAAGGAATGCCGAAGGTCAGAAGGCCTCCAATTTCAGGGTAGCGGTCAAACACGACGGGCTTAACGCCATTGCGCACTAGGATATCTGCGGCAGCCAAGCCAGCTGGGCCTGCTCCAATGATTGCGACCTTTTTATCGGTCCACTCCACCTTGGACATATCTGGCTTCCAGCCCATTTCAAACGCTTTGTCGGTAATGTACTTTTCTATGTTACCGATGGTGACGGCACCAAAGTCATCATTAAGCGTGCATGAACCTTCACATAGGCGGTCTTGAGGACAAACGCGCCCACATACTTCCGGTAGGCTGTTGGTTTGATGCGATAGTTCAACCGCTTCAAGAATACGACCTTCATTGGCAAGTTTTAACCATTGAGGGATGTAGTTGTGGACTGGGCATTTCCATTCACAATATGGGTTGCCACAATCTAAGCAGCGATCCGCTTGTGCAGTCGCCTGTTGTTTAGTGAACGGTTCATAGATTTCAACGAACTCGATCTTACGAACTTTGATAGGCTTTTTCGCAGGATCTACACGCTGCACATCGATAAATTGATAAACGTTCTGGCTCATGATTCAAACATCCTCCATGATTACTGTGCTTGAACACGCAGCTCTGCGGCACTGCGGCTCTGGTGACCAAGTAGCGTGCGAAGATCTGCCGCTTGTGGTTTCACCAAATAGAACTTTGGAATCCATTCATCAAAGTTCGCCAAAATATTTTCAGCATGACTCGACCCTGTTTCTTCAAGGTGTTCCGCAATTAGGCCACGCAAATGTTCTTGGTGGATGTAAAGATCGGACAATGAGATGGCTTCGACAGACTCAGTATTAACTCGACCTTCAAAGCTTTGGTTCTCATCCAGAACATAGGCAAAGCCTCCAGTCATACCCGCGCCAAAGTTCACACCTGTCGCACCAAGAATGGCAACAATACCGCCAGTCATGTACTCACAAGCGTTATCGCCAGCACCTTCAATGACGGCTATCGTACCTGAGTTTCGTACGCCGAAACGCTCACCTGCTTTACCGGCTGCAAATAGTTTACCGCCGGTCGCGCCGTACAGACAGGTGTTACCAATGATGGTTGCTTCATTACACTTAAATGCAGTGCCAAGGTGAGGTTTGATAACCACTTTACCACCCGCCATGCCTTTTCCCACGTAGTCGTTCGCATCGCCCGTGAGGTAAAGCTCTACACCACCTGCGTTCCAAACACCAAAGGACTGGCCTGCGGTGCCGTCAAGATAGATTTTGATAGGGGAAGCCGCCAACCCTTGGTTGCCATAGCGTTTTGCTATTTCGCCAGATAAGCGTGCACCAACAGAACGATCAGTGTTGATGACATTGTAGAAGAAACTTGCCGATTGACTGTTTTCGACCGCATGCATGGCATCATCAACGATCTTTTGGTTGAGCTCAGCTTTATCAAACGGTTTGTTTGGCTCTGTCCAAAATAGCGGATGGCCCTCAGGTGATACTGGAGCTTCTAGAATATTGGATAGATCCAGCTTGGTCTGTTTCGCTGTAAATCCCTCTACTGCCTCAAGTAAATCGGTACGACCAATCAAGTCAGTCATTTTTTCAACGCCAAGTTCAGCAAGTAATCCACGTACTTCGTCTGCCAGGCCGATGAAGTAATTCATCACCATTTCTGGTAGACCTTTGAAGTATTCTTTACGCAGTGTCTCGTCTTGAGTCGCAACCCCAGTTGCACAGTTGTTGAGGTGACAAATTCGTAGGAACTTACAACCCATAGCGACCATTGGCGCAGTACCAAAACCGAAGCTTTCTGCACCTAAAATTGCGGCTTTAACTACGTCTAAACCAGTCTTTAGACCACCGTCTACCTGTAGGCGGATCTTATGACGCAGACCATTAGCAACCAGAGCTTGTTGTGTCTCTGCCAACCCCAACTCCCAAGGGCTACCAGCGTATTTTACCGAAGTTAATGGGCTTGCTGCGGTACCACCGTCGTAACCCGAAATGGTAATAAGATCAGCGTAAGCCTTGGCTACACCCGTTGCGATGGTGCCGACACCTGGCTCGGAGACGAGTTTTACCGAAACCAGCGCATTCGGGTTGACTTGTTTAAGGTCGAAGATCAGCTGGGCCAAATCTTCAATCGAATAGATATCGTGATGCGGAGGAGGGGAGATCAGAGTCACGCCTTGTACCGAATAACGCAGTTTTGCGATTTCTGCGGTGACTTTGTGTCCTGGTAGCTGTCCACCTTCACCCGGTTTCGCACCTTGTGCCACCTTGATTTGCAGTACATCCGCATTAGTCAGGTAATGCGGCGTTACACCAAATCGGCCAGAAGCAATCTGTTTGATACGTGAGTTACGCTCAGTACCGAAACGGCGAGGATCTTCACCGCCTTCACCCGAGTTAGAGTAACCACCAAGACGGTTCATCGCCGTTGCAAGTGCTTCATGCGCTTCTGGGCTAAGTGCGCCAATGGACATTGCCGCTGAGTCAAAGCGTTTGAACAGTTCAGTGCGTGGTTCTATTTGCTCAAGTGGCAGCGGTGAGTCTGATTTTTTCAGCGACATTAAGTCACGCAGCATGGCAACAGGGCGTTGGTTTACCTGCTTAGCAAAGCTCTGATAGTCGTTACTTTCGCCAGATTTAACGGCCTGTTGCAGCGTGCCGACGACATCCGGGTTGTAAGCATGATACTCACCTCCATGGACGTACTTTAACAAGCCGCCATGATCAATCGATTTGCGTTTCGCCCATGCTTTACGAGATAAGTTTGTAAGATCTTGCTGGAAGTCGTCAAAATTCGCGCCTTCAATTCGAGTTGTGACGCCTTTAAAACACAGATCGACCACATTTTGGCTCAAGCCAACTGCTTCAAACAGTTGTGAGCAGCGGTAAGAGGCGATGGTTGAGATCCCCATTTTCGACATGATCTTGTACAGGCCTTTGTTGATGCCGTATTGGTAGTTTTGCATCACATCGCGGTAGTCTTTCTCTAGTGCTTTATCATCAATCAGTTTACCTAAAGCTTCATAAGCAAGGTATGGGTAAACCGCAGTAGCACCAAAGCCAAGCAAGACAGCAAATTGGTGTGGGTCACGAGCTGTTGCGGTCTCAACAACAATGTTGGCATCGCAACGTAAGTTCGCGTCAATCAGACGAGTTTGAACGGCGCCGACTGCCATTGCTGCAGGAATTGGTAACTTACCTTTGACCAAGGCTCTGTCCGAAAGAACCACTAAAACCGTGCCTTCACGAACGACTTGCTCTGCTTGCTCACACAGATCATTAATGGCTTGTTTAAGATCTTTTTGTTGTGGGTCGTAGTTGATATCGAGAATGGTATTACGGTAATGATCGTCACTCAGCTCTAGTAGTTGCTGCATGTCTGAATAGAGCAGTACTGGAGAATCAAAGGTTACACGATGCGCGTGGCCATCGGTTTCACAGAAGACGTTCATCTCCTGGCCGATGCTGGTCGCTAGCGACATGACGTGTTTCTCACGCAGCGGATCGATTGGTGGGTTGGTGACCTGCGCGAACTTCTGACGGAAGTAATCAGTCACCAAGCGCTCTTTCGAAGAAAGAACCGCCATCGGGGTGTCATCACCCATCGAACCGACGGCTTCTTGCCCCATATCACCGAGGACACGCAATACTTGATCGACTTCTTCATTGCTCATGGCAAACTGCTTTTGATAAGTCTTAAGCAAGTCTTCATCAAAGCTGCGCTCACCTACTTGATCTTCAGGCAGCTGAGAGAACGGTGTTAGTTTGCGAACGTTGTTCTCCATCCATTCGCGATAAGGGTGACGAGATTTCAGGTCATTATCGATCTCGCTAGACTGCCAAAGCTTACCTTTACGAGTGTCGATGACGAGCAATTCCCCCGGACCTACACGACCTTTTTTGGCAACTTCATCTGGGGCGTAATTCCAAATCCCTACCTCAGATGCCAGAGTGATCAGCTTGTCTTTGGTAATTACATAACGCGCAGGACGTAGACCGTTTCGGTCTAGGTTACAAGCAGCATAACGACCATCGGACAGTACGATACCTGCTGGGCCATCCCATGGTTCCATGTGTTTGGAGTTGAAATCGTAAAACGCACGCAAATCCGGATCCATATCCGGGTGGTTTTGCCATGCTGGCGGTACGAGCATACGCATGGCACGGAAGATATCCATGCCGCCAGCTAAAAAGAGATCTAGCATATTATCTAAGCTAGACGAGTCTGAGCCTGTCTCGTTCACAAACGGTGCTGCAGTTTGTAGGTCAGGCAGCAGTGGTGACGAGAACTTGTAAGCACGAGCGCGTGCCCATTGTCGGTTACCTTCAATGGTATTGATCTCACCATTATGAGCAAGGTAGCGGAACGGTTGAGCTAATGGCCAACGCGGTTGAGTGTTGGTAGAAAAACGCTGGTGGAACAGACAGATAGCAGATTCCATACGTAGATCGGCAAGATCAAGATAAAAGCGCGGTAAGTCCGCAGGCATGCATAGGCCTTTGTACACCAAAACTTGAGTCGACAAGCTACAGATGTAGAAATCCGGATCTTCGGTGATTTGTTTCTCGATGCGACGGCGTGCGATGTAGAGGCGACGCTCAATGTCGCGTTCGCGCCAACCTGCCGGTGCAGAGACAAAGACTTGCTGAATATTTGGAAGCGAGTTGGCCGCAATTGGACCGAGTACTTCTGAATTAGTTGGTACTTCACGCCAACCAGCCACAGTTAGCGTCTCTTGCGCCAGTTCTTTGTTGACGATGTCTTTAGCGAGTTGAGCTTTGACTGGATCTTGGTTGAAGAAAATCATCCCTACGGCGTATTGCTTGCCAAGGTTGAAACCATTTTCTTCGGCAATAAGACGTAAATAGGAATCGGGCTTTTGTAATAGAAGACCACAACCATCACCAGTTTTACCATCGGCGGCGATACCACCACGGTGAGTCATGCGGTCAAGTGCAGAAATTGCTGTACGTACCAGCTTGTGGCTTTGTTCGCCTTCCATATGCGCGATCAAGCCAAATCCACAGTTGTCTTTCTCAAGACTTGGATCATAAAGAGCCATTGCAATTCTCCCTTTGCTTATCCGTCATCCCGACAGATATATCAACACTGCTTACGTTGATATCGATGACTAACTATGCGTCATCTTTATAGCTTTATGTATAATTATTCAGTAAAAGTTGTGAAATATTTAACATTTTTTGAGTGTTTTATTTTCATCAACTTCACAAGCTATAGCTTATTGTAAAAAAGGTCAAGTTATTAGTGGATCATCACGTGAATATACGATTTACCATTTAATAAGCTAAAATAGTTTAATGATTTCAAATAGATAGAAAATCAATTGTTACAAAAAAGTAACATTTGATTCTGTGGGAGATAAAAAAGACCAGCATAAAATGCTGGCCAAAATAGAAAGATTGGAAGGAATTGTTTTCTTTCTTCACCGATAGCCATCGATATTGCTGATGGCTATTAGGCAATTGAAAGAGAGAAGCATGACTGCTTCGTTAAGCAGAAAGCATCAGTGAATCTGCTTTTGCTTCTAGGTTTGTGCCACCCATTAGGTAATCATCGATAGCACGGGCACATTCGCGGCCTTCATTGATACAACGAACCACCAAAGATTGGCCTGTTCGCATATCACCAGCAGCAAATACGCCTTCTTGGTTAGTAGCAAAATCTTGAGTTGCTACGTTACCGCGATCGTCTAGTGCGATATCCAGTTGAGCAAGTACGCCTGTTGGTTCAGGGTGTAGGAAGCCCATCGCTAGAAATGCCATATCACATGGAATCACACGCTCGCTGCCTTCTACTTCTTTGAAGCTTGGACGCTCGCCAGGTTTTGCATCTTGCCAAACGATATCAGCTAGACGAAGACCGGTAACTTCACCTTTGTCATTGCCGATGAACTCTTTGGTTAAGATGTTCCAGTGACGATCAACGCCTTCTTCATGAGACGTCGACGTACGCAAGATCATTGGGTACTGTGGCCATGGCATATTTGCAGGGCGTTTCTCTGGTGGAATCGGCATGATTTCAACCTGAGTGATGCTTGCTGCACCGTGGCGGTTTGATGTACCTACACAGTCAGAACCCGTATCACCACCACCGATAACGACAACGTGTTTACCCGCGGCGTGAAGTTCTTCACCCTTAAGATCCATGTCGTTGGCACGGCGGTTGTTTTGACCTAGGAATTCCATTGCGAAGTGAACGCCTTTTAGTTCACGACCCGGAACTGGCAAATCACGAGGAACGGTTGAACCACCCGTTAGTAGAACCACATCGAACTCTTGACGCAGCTGCTGAGCATTCACATCAACACCAACGTGTTGGTTAACTTTGAATTCAATACCCGCTTCTGCCATCAGGTTGATCTTACGATCAATCACGTCCATACCCAGTTTGAAATCTGGGATACCAAAACGCAGCAGACCGCCTACTTTCTCGTCTCGCTCGAATACTGTCACAGTATGACCGGCGCTGTTTAGCTGCTCAGCAGCCGCAAGGCCAGCAGGACCTGAACCGATGATCGCAACGGTTTTGCCAGTGCGAGAACGTGGTGTTTTTGGTTTGGCGTACCCTTCACGATACGCCGTTTCTACGATGGTTTTCTCGATATTACAGATAGTGATTGGATCTTGGTTGATACCAAGTACACAAGCACTTTCACATGGAGCAGGGCAAACACGACCAGTGAACTCCGGGAAGTTATTGGTTGAACTTAGGATGTTCCATGCTTCTTCCCAGCTATCACGATAAACCGCATCGTTAAACTCTGGGATGATGTTACCGATAGGGCAGCCGTTATGACAAAACGGCACACCACAATCCATACAACGAGAAGCTTGAGTATTGATCTTGTCACCAAACTCCTCGTTCAGAACGAACTCTTTGTTGTTCTTGATGCGTTCAGCTGGGTCGATCTTCTGTGGTAGTTCACGACCATGCTCTAAAAATCCAGTAGGCTTACCCATTATACGGCCTCCACTTGAGTTTCGTTTCCTTGAGACTGTGCTTCAGCTTTACGCTTTTGAAGAACCGCTTTGTAGTCACGCGGCATTACCTTAACCATAGAGGCTAGGCTTGCTTCAAAGTTGTCTAGGAAAGACTGAGCGACTTCACTTCCTGTGAATTGAACATGCTTAGTTAGCATGTCGAGTAATAGATCTCTGTCTTCTTGCTCGATTGGATCTAGGTCTACTAGCTCTGGGTTCAGTTTTGACTCAAAGTCACCTGATTTATCCCATACGTAAGCCACGCCGCCACTCATACCAGCGGCAAAGTTACGACCTGTTGAACCAAGGATAATTGCTGCACCGCCAGTCATGTATTCACAACCGTGGTCACCGACGCCTTCTACTACTACTTTCGCACCTGAGTTACGAACACAGAAACGTTCACCAGCCATACCGCGAATGAAAGACTCACCCGAAGTTGCACCGTAGAAACATACGTTACCAACCACGATGTTGTCTTCCGCGACAATGCTTGATTTCGCATCTGGATAAAGTACTAAGGTACCGCCAGATAAGCCTTTACCCCAGTAGTCGTTCGCATCGCCTTCCACTTCGAACTTCACGCCCTTAGCGAGGAATGCGCCGAATGACTGACCCGCAGAGCCTTTGAACTTCACGTTCATTGGCTGAGGTAGACCCGCATCTTTGTACACTTTCGAGATTTCGTTCGACAACATGGTACCTGCAGAGCGGTCCGTGTTAACGATAGGGAACTCGGCATTCACCGCTTCGCCTTTCTCGAGTGCAGGAATAGCTGCTTGAATCAGCTTACGGTCTAGTACTTCTTCTAGGTTGTGGTTCTGTTGAGCTTGGTTGAATACACCATCAGCTTCACGTGGTTGCTCAACGTGGAGAACAGGAGACAGATCTAGGTTCTTGTATTTCCAGTGAGAAATGTCTTGGCGGATCTTCAGTTTCTGACCTTGACCGACCATTTCATCGATAGTGCGGAAGCCAAGCTCAGCCATGATTTCACGTAGACCTTGTGCCATGTATTGGAAGAAGGTAACGACGTCTTCTACGCGGCCATCAAAGCGCTCGCGAAGCGTCTTGTTCTGAGTCGCGATACCAACAGGACAAGTGTTCTTATGACACTTACGCATCATGATACAACCTTCAACCACTAATGCTGCGGTTGCTACGCCCCATTCTTCTGCACCAAGTAGTGTTGCCACTGCAAGGTCGCGAGGTGTCTTCATCTGACCATCTGCTTGAACCACGATACGGTTACGTAGACCGTTCTTCAGTAGCGTTTGGTGCGTTTCTGCCAAGCCAAGTTCCCAAGGAAGACCGGTATGGCGGATTGAAGACATTGGTGATGCACCTGTACCGCCGTCGAAACCTGCGATTAGTACAACGTCCGCTTTCGCTTTCGCTACACCAGAAGCGATCGTACCTACGCCTGCTTCTGATACCAGCTTCACGTTTACACGGCCTGCGCGGTTCGCGTTCTTCAAGTCGTAGATAAGCTGAGCCAAATCTTCGATTGAGTAGATATCGTGGTGTGGTGGTGGAGAGATAAGGCCAACGCCCGGAGTCGAGTGACGCGTTGCACCGATCCAGTCATCTACTTTATCGCCTGGTAGCTGACCACCTTCACCTGGCTTCGCACCTTGAGCCATTTTGATTTGCAGCTCTTCAGCGTTAGTTAGGTAGTAAGAGGTTACGCCGAAACGACCTGAAGCCACCTGCTTGATTGCAGAGCGTTCCCAATCGCCGTTCTCTTTGCGCTCGAAACGCATTGGGTCTTCACCACCTTCACCAGAGTTCGATTTCGCGCCAAGACGGTTCATCGCAACAGCCAGTGTGGAGTGTGCTTCGTAAGAAATAGAACCGAATGACATAGCACCCGTCGCGAAGCGTTTCACGATGCTGTCAATTGGCTCGACTTCGTCGATAGAGATAGAACCGGCTGGATTCTTAATGAATTCTAGCTGGCTACGCAGAGTTACCGCGTTGTCACCTTGTTTATCTACGGCTGTCGCGTATTGCTTGAACTGATCGTAGTTCTTGTTGCGCGTAGACTCTTGCAGTAGAGAAATAGTCTCTGGGTTGAATAGGTGCTTTTCACCACGCTGTTTCCATTGGTAAACACCACCAACATCCAGCATTTGAATTGGGATTTCGCGTTGTGGGTAACCGATGCGGTGACGGATCAGCACTTCTTTGGCGATATCATCAAGGGTGAGACCTTGGATACGAGAAACCGTACCAGTGAAGTATTTGTCTACCACGGATTTGTGGATGCCCAAGGCTTCGAAGATTTGTGCGCCATGGTACGACTGTAGCGTCGAGATACCCATCTTCGAGAAGATCTTCAGAAGACCGCCATTAATCGCTTTACGGTAGTTGTTGAACAGATCGCGCGGGTTCGCTTCTGGATCCAACTTCTTTGTACGTTGAAGTTCAATGATGGTTTCAATCACTAGGTAAGGGTTAACCGCATTCGCACCGTAACCAAGTAGCGTTGCAAAGTGGTGCGTTTCACGCGCGTCACCAGTTTCAACCACGATGTCACACTTCGCACGTAGACCTTTACGGATCAAGTGGTGGTGCACTGCGCCAACAGCCAGCATTGCTGGGATCGCCGCGTGGTTTGAATTCACTGCGCGGTCAGTGAGTAGGATGATTGAATAACCATCGATAACCGCGTCTTCTGCGTATTGGCAGATACGTTTTAATGCACGCTCAAGTTTGCCTTGATCTTCACTAGCTTGGAATACGATATCCAACGTTTTCGCTTGTAGGTGCTCGTTATCGATCGCACGCAGTTTTTCAAGCTCAGAGTTGGCTAGAACAGGCGATTCCAATTCTACTTTCTGACAGTGAAGTGGTGTTTCAGTCAGAAGGTTTTGGTCTTTACCCAAGTAAGTGTTCAGCGACATAACCATACGCTCACGGATCGGGTCGATCGGTGGGTTAGTTACCTGTGCGAACAGCTGCTTGAAGTAGTTTGAAAGATGTTGAGACTGATGAGATAGAACCGCAAGAGGCCAGTCGGCACCCATTGCTGATAATGGCTCTTTCGCATCATTCGCCATTGGAACGATGATTTCGTTCACTTCTTCAGTGCTTACGCCAAACGCTTGTTGGCGGTGTAGAAGGTGTTCTGGCTTAGGTTGGCTGAACTGGTTGCTCGCATCTGGCAGCTTCTTCAAGCTCAGTAGGTTTTCTTCTACCCACTTCTCGTAAGGCTGTGCCGTTGCGATGGTGTCTTTCACTTCTTCATCAGAGATGATTCGACCTTGTTCTAGGTCTGCAACGAAGATACGACCCGGTTGTAGACGACCACGGAACTCTACGTTCTCTGGTTCAATATCCACAACACCAGATTCAGATGCCATCACTAGGAAGTTATCTTTGGTCACTGTGTAGCGAGAAGGGCGCAAACCGTTACGGTCTAGTGTCGCACCAACTTGAACACCATCAGTAAAACATACTGAAGCAGGACCATCCCATGGTTCCATGATGTTCGCGTGGTACTGATAGAACGCGCGACGTTTAGGATCCATGTTTTTGTTTTCTTGCCATGCTTCCGGGATCATCATCATCAATGCGTGTGGCAGGCTGCGACCAGAAAGAACTAGGAGCTCAAGTGCCATATCGAAGTTAGATGAATCCGAGCTGCCTTCCTGACAGATTGGAAGAAGCATGTCGATTTCAGCCTGAGTAAACAGGTCTGATTCTAGGATTGCTTCACGGGCTTTCATCCAGTTCAAGTTACCGCGAACTGTATTGATTTCACCGTTGTGGGCAATGTAACGGAAAGGCTGTGCAAGACGCCATTTCGGGAAGGTATTGGTAGAGAAACGAGAGTGTACCAGCGCCAGTGCAGTCACCATGGTCGGGTTTTGTAGATCAAGGAAGTACTGAGGTACTTGCTCGGTCGTTAACTGACCTTTGTATACCAATGTCTTGTAAGACATGGAGTTAATGTAGAAGTCGTCACCAATGTTCGAAACGCTTTCTAGGCAAACACGTACAGTATAGTTACGAAGTACGTACAGTTTGCGCTCTAGCTCTTCAGGCGTGATGCCAGGGCCGCCGGAGATAAACACGTGCTCAAATTGAGGCTCTGTGCTTAGAGGGTCGGCACCAATCATGGAGTTGTCGGTTGGTAATACGCGGTAGCCGATAACTTCAAGGTCTAGACGCTGTGCGTTGCGTTCTAGAATGTCACGGCATTGTTCGCGTTTGTATTCGTCTTTCGGGAAAAGAACGACACCAACACCATACTTTTCAAACGAAGGCAGTTTAATGCCTAGCTTAACGGCTTCTTCTAATAGGAATTCATGAGGTTTTTGTAGCAAGATACCCGCACCGTCACCGCTGCATGGGTCACAACCTTGACCACCACGGTGTTCCATGCGAGCCAGCATATCCAATGCTTGAGTCACTACTTCATGAGATTTACGGTTTTTAAGGTGAGCAACAAAACCGATACCACAAGCGTCATGCTCCAGTTCCGGAGTGTACAGACCCTGTGGATTTTGCTCTCTATCTACCATAGATACATCCTTCCAGTTCAATGTCGACGCAAAAGTACCGGGCAGCAAATACTACCTAGACTATTGATTACGTCTTGTCCTTTATATTTATTATCGCCACCGATCTAGGTTGACCGGTCTTGATTCCTTTCCGTATCTCGCAGGAAAAGTTTTGCGAGAAAAACAATCCTTGGTGGTATCCCTTTATTTATTATCACTATCTAGTGATTTATATAGGTAGGAGTGGGATAACACCGACAAATCCCGCAGTGTGCTTTGTAATAAAAGTCACAAAAATAACGGGGTTGTGTAAGTATCCTACAATTTTGTCACTTCAGAATGCAATGAAAAAGTCGGCGTTGTGACCCAATTTTTTCGTTTAATTATGCATTTTTAGTTTAACATTCACGCAACATGAACGATTTTTGTCTTTAATTATGCAAGTTTATTGATTTTGACCTGCATGATGGGTGTTTGAATTGATTAATATTGTGTGTTTTTTCTTGCAGGGATGTAATTTATTTACACAGATCGTAGTGAGATTGATTACGATTTATTGTTGGTGAGAATTTATGCAGTTACATGAGTTGGTCAATACAATCGGCCAAGATCTTCAGCGTCGATACGGTGAAAAGGTTCATAAGTTAACATTGCACGGTGGATTTAGTTGCCCTAACCGCGATGGCACGATTGGGCGGGGAGGATGTACATTTTGCAATGTGGCTTCGTTTGCAGATGAAGAAGTCCAGATAAAAAGCATTCACGAACAGTTAAAAGATCGCGCAGGTGAAATTCACAGAGCGAAGAAGTATCTCGCTTATTTTCAGGCCTACACCAGTACCTATGCAGAAGTACAAGTTCTCAAAAACATGTATGAGGAAGCACTAAAGGCTGCAGACATGGTTGGTCTTTGTGTGGGGACGCGTCCTGATTGCGTCCCTGATGCGGTATTGGATTTACTGTCGGGCTATGTACAGCAAGGTTATGAAATTTGGCTAGAACTAGGTCTTCAAACCGCCAACAATGACACCCTAAAACGTATCAATCGTGGTCATGACTTTGAGTGTTATGCCGAAATCACTAAGCGTGCGCGAACACTTGGAATCAAGGTTTGTACTCACTTAATTGTGGGTTTACCCAAAGAAACCCGCGCCGAAAATATTGAAACGCTGCAAAAAGTGTTGGCCGTGGGAACGGATGGCATCAAGTTACATGGCTTGCATATTGTCGAAGGTAGCACCATGGCGAAAGCTTGGCGTGCTGGAAAGCTAGAAGCCCCTGAATTAGAAGAATATGTTGCGATCGCCAGTGAAATGATTCGTATGACACCACCAGATGTGATTTATCATCGCGTTTCATCAGCAGCCAGGAGGCCCACGTTATTATCGCCTCTGTGGTGTGAAAACCGTTGGCTAGCGATGACGGAAATTGGTCGAGATCTCAGTGCTCATGGTGCTCAAGGGAGCCTTACGGGGAATGCCTTTATCTATACTAAACCGGAATTAATAGCAGATCGCTCAATAAATAACTGATATATTTTAACCAGTGTTCTTTGAAGGTTTAAACGATGGATCAGTTACTCAATTGGCTTTGGGGTGGTCAAGGCGGTTATGGCTATGTCGTCTTGTTGTTAATCGCAGGCGTGTGCGCGTTAGCACTGATCTATTTGCACTTTCAGACATCACTTAAGCAACTAGTAACGGATTCTCCCTATCCAGTCATAGTGGTGGACACTAGCCATGCTCAGCTCTTGCTATCTAACCAGGCTGCGATGCAGTTGTTAGGCATTCGCTCTTTGGGAACGGGGTATTTGTATCCTGCTTTATTCGATATTCATGAGCTTGAGCAGTTTCTCGATCGCTTCTCTAGTCGTTATTTTCGTCAGCAGGCTTTTGACTGGCGACTATCTGATAGTGAATCTATTAAAGTGGAGCTGTCAGGCAGAAAGAGTTTATTGCGCAATCATCGAGTTTGGATTCTTTATGCTCAGCCATATCAAGCCACTCACCAAGAGCAGCAACAAGAACTTGCCCAATTAATCATCGCACGTTCGGCATTAGACTCACTTTCAGAGCTGATTTGTACCCAAGACCGCCAAGGCAATCTATTAACGACCAATCGAGCATTTGATCAATTCTGGCAAGGGCGAAGGGAAGAAGCTTGCGCATCCAAGGCCTTGGGTGAGATGACCAGAAAAAGCGAACGTAAATGGACAACGGATCCACAAGGTCGAAGTTGCTTATTGGAAGTCAATCAAAACTCTCTTGTTTCGCCGAGTGGTGAGCTTATCGGTACGCTGTCTATTAGTCATGACGTGACTGAATGGCACAAGATGCAACAGAATCTGCGAGATGAAATGGAGCGTCGCAAAGATACAGAGGTGGCGCTAGCGCAAAGAGATACTATCTTACAAACGATTCTGGATGCCAGTCCGGACTCTATTGGTATTTTCAATGAGAACATGGTCTATCAAGCGTGTAATCAGCCTTTTGTTAAGGCGTTAGGCATTTCAAAAATTTCTGATTTGATAGGTAAGCGCCTCCAAGACGTGATTCCTAAAGAGATGTACGCGCGCTTAGCAGACAGTGACTTAGAAGCATTACGCCAGTTAGAGCCAGTTCGATACATAGATAAAGTCGTGAGTAGTGATGGTAAAAGTACGTGGTTTGATGTGGTGAAATCGCCTTTTAAAGATAAAGCATCAGGAACGAATGGTGTGCTGATCATGGCGCGTGATATTTCTGAGCGTTATCTTGCAGAACAAAAGTTGGAAAAAGCCAACCTAGAGTTAGAAAAATTGAGCTTTATGGATAGCTTAACTCAAGTATCGAACCGACGCCGTTTCGACGAACAACTGCAGGTATTGTGGTACCACCACGCTCGAGAAAAGCTGCCGCTCACCATCATGTTATGTGACATCGACTTTTTCAAAGATTACAACGACTGTTACGGTCACCAACAAGGTGATGAAGCGTTAGTCAGTGTCGCTACCGTGTTTACACAAGTCATCAATCGTTCTTCGGATTGTGTTGCGCGTTATGGTGGCGAGGAGTTTGGTTTTATCTTGCCGAATACCACCACGGAAGGTGCGCGCAACGTAGCACAGCGTATTCATGAGAAAATTCTACAGCTTGATATGGAACACGACAGTTCAGAAGCATCTGAACGCCTTACCGTCAGTATCGGTCTGGTCTCTTACATTCCTCAGCATGGTGATGAACCCGAAATGGGCATCGCTATGGCTGACAGTGCGTTATACCAAGCTAAAGCTGATGGACGTAATCGCACCTGTATTCACCCCAGTTCTTGCTAACGCTTTGTGACCGCTTGCTCTAAGTTGATAGCTGATTGTTTAAATCACCGTATTAAACACGTTAAACTTACAGAAGCCTGTGCGCTCGTTGGTTTATCTTTCTATCTCGTGTCACAAGCGCAGATCGCACCGTGTGTTTTTCACTAATCAAACAGACCTAAATTGCGTTAGGTCGAGTGCATTTACCTGTTTTTCATCATCGAATGGCGCTATCTAGCCACCACCATGGAGTAGTTAATGAAACCCATGAAAAATCTCGCCCAGTATTATGTCGACTTGCTAGTCAAACTGGGGATTGTTCGCTTCTCTATTTTGCTAGCCCTTGCGCTGGTGGCATTAGCTGTTGTGGTGCAGGTAGGGATTACTTTAGCTCTTAAAGGGCGAGTAGATGATATCGACATTGTCCGTTCGGTGTTTTTTGGTCTATTGATCACCCCTTGGGCGGTTTACTTCCTCTCTGTGGTTGTCGATCAACTAGAAGAGTCTCGCCAGCGTTTAACTAAGCTGGTGTCCAAACTGAAGGACATGCGTTCGCGAGATCAAGAGTTGAATTACCAACTTCAACAAAACATTGAAAAGCTTAACCAAGAAATTGAAGAGCGTATTAAAGCGGAAGAAGCGCGTGAAGAGGCGATGCAAGACCTCGAAAATGAGGTATTCCAACGCGAACGTACTCAATTAGAGTTGGCAGAACGTACTGCATTACTGCGTTCATTTATTGATGCCTCACCAGACTTAATTTACTACCGCAATGCGGATGGTGTTTTTTCTGGCTGTAACCGCGCGATGGAAGAGCTAACGGGCAAGAAAGAGCACCAGTTAGTCGGATTAAGCCCTTGGGATGTGTATAGCAAAGAAATCGCCGAGCATATCGTTGATACTGACCAAAAGGTTTTTGCCGATAATCAAGCAATTACTTACGAGCAATGGCTCGAATACCCAGATGGTCGCAAGCATTACTTTGAGCTGCGTAAAGTGCCATTTTACAGCAAAGATGGCCGCCACCTTGGTCTCGTTGGGTTCGGTCGTGATATCACTGAACGTAAGCGCCATGAAGAGTCGTTAGAGAAAGCAAGCCGCGACAAAACTACCTTCATCTCAACCATCAGTCATGAGCTGCGAACGCCGCTGAATGGCATTGTAGGCTTAAGTCGTATGCTTCTAGATAGTCCGTTGACAGAAGAGCAGCGTAAACACATGCAGACCATCAATGTGAGTGCGATTACGCTAGGTAACATCTTCAACGATATTATCGATATGGATAAATTTGATCGCCGTAAGTTAGAACTATTACCTGCGCCACTTAACTTCGAAGACTTCGTCGCAGAGATTGAGAGTATCTCAGCTCTGATGGCGGAACAAAAAGGGTTACGCTTTGACTTAGAACGTTTAAGCGACTTGCCAAAAGCAATTGAAGTGGATGCAACCCGTCTACGTCAGGTGATTTGGAACTTGGTCAGCAACGCAATGAAGTTCACCAAGGAAGGTGGCGTTGTGATGACAGTGAGCGCGGATGTCGAAGACGATTTTGCGACCATTATTATGGAAGTGGAAGACACTGGTATTGGTATCCCAGACGAAGAGCTAGATAAGATCTTTGCGATGTACTACCAAGTGAAATCAGGCAAGGACAACCTGCATGCGGTCGGTACAGGTATTGGTTTGGCGGTATCTAAGCAACTGATCAATATGATGGATGGTGACATTACGGTTACCAGTGAGGAAGGCTTTGGTAGCACTTTTACTGTATCGATCCACGTTCCGATTGTTGAACTAGCTGAGCCAGTCATTGATGCGAAACGCGACAATGTGCGCCTCAACATATTTATGGTCGAAGACATCGAGCTTAACGTAACTGTGGCTAAATCGTTACTTGAGAGCCTAGGGCACTCTGTCACCGTGGCAATGACGGGCCAAGAAGCGTTAGTGAACTTTGTGCCAGAAAAATACGACTTAGCGTTGTTGGATATCCAACTGCCTGATATGACGGGCTTTGATGTCGCCAATTATTACCGCAAGCATTATAACAATCTTCCTCCATTGGTCGCCTTAACTGCTAATGTAATGAAAGATCGTCGTGAATACTTAGATAACGGCATGGATGATGCGATCAGTAAGCCGCTGGCAGTGAATGCTATTCAGTCAGTGATTGATAAATTCTTCGCTCACCAGTTAGAACAACCTAAGGAAGTGGTGAGCGGTCCCGAAACAGTGGAAGAGCCAGTGCCTTCTCCTGTGATTGAGACACATTTGCTCGATATGGATATGTTAGAGTCTTACGTCGACATTGTTGGTGCAAAACCTGTCTACGACAGCATAAAAATGTTTGAAGATATGATGCCAGACTATATCGATGTCTTAGATTCGAACATGACAGCGAAAGATCAAGATGGGATTGTTTCTGAAGCGCATAAAATCAAAGGTGCTGCAGGTTCAATTGGCCTGAAACGTATCCAAAGTGTGGCGCAAAAAGCGCAATCGCCCGATATGCCTGCATGGTGGGAAAACATTTCAGACTGGGTTGAAGAGATCAAAAATGAATACCAAAACGATATTCAAGTCCTCAAAAGTTGGTTGGAACAAAGGAAATAACATGAAAAGAATCGCACCATTGGCGTTAGTCATGGCATTGATGGCAGGCTGTAGTTCCGTTCCAAATGTGAATTGGCAACAAAACAGTCAGATTACGATTAATGAGGTTAATGTTGAGCTCAAAAGTAATTTATGGGTGAACCTCATGCCGAATATTGGGGACGTGGAAGAGCAAAGTATTCAAGGTGCACTTTACCTCGAAGGAGATCAGTTACTTCCTGCAAATCTAACGGCAGAAGCTCTTATTATTAAACAGGGGCAAAAAGAGTGGTTGGTGGACAGTGCGTCTTTAGATACTCGAACGCACAGTGAAAGCCGATGGGAGGTGGCGTTCTCGTCTCACATTGATGTGAACACAGAAAAATCGGTTGATATCGCAGTGCTTCTAGACGATGCGGGTAAACAGCGTTGGTTAGTCGAAAAGTACGTGAAGATTAACAAGGTTTATTAACCGCAATGATGTTGCATTAGTCGTTAGACCTAAAACAAAAAGGGCTTGCTCAATGAGCAAGCCCTTCGGATATTAGCGGTTAAATCTAGTCTTCTAGATCGCCACAGAAGCGGTAACCTTCGCCGTGGATAGTGGCGATGATTTCTGGCGTGCCTGAAACAGACTCAAAGTGCTTACGGATACGACGAATCGTTACGTCTACAGTACGGTCGTGTGGCTTAAGTTCACGACCAGTCATCTTCTTAAGAAGATCTGCACGAGTTTGAATCTTACCCGGGTTCTCACAGAAGTGCAGTAGTGCGCGGAACTCAGAGCGAGGTAGCTTGTAGCTATCACCAGCAGGGCTTACTAGAGAGCGGCTGTTGATGTCTAGTACCCAACCGTTGAATTCATACTTTTCTACCGAGCGCTTCTCTTCTTGCACCGCGTTAGAGCTCATTGAGCGACTAAGTAGGTTACGTGCACGAATAGTTAGCTCACGTGGATTGAATGGTTTAGTGATGTAGTCATCTGCACCAATCTCAAGACCTAGGATCTTGTCTACTTCATTGTCACGGCCTGTCAGGAACATTAAAGCAATGTTCGCTTGCTCGCGTAATTCACGCGCTAGTAGAAGGCCATTCTTGCCTGGAAGATTAATGTCCATAATAACCAAGTTGACTGAGTTATCAGACAACACTTGGTGCATCTCTTCACCGTCACTGGCTTCAAAAACAGCGTATCCCTCTGCTTCAAAAATACTCTTAAGAGTGTTACGAGTTACTTGCTCATCTTCAACGATAAGAATCTGCGGGGTTTGCATTGGCGGTACCTAAATTTGTGACAAAATTGTGCTAATAGAATAAATTCTAGGCAAAAATATAACATACAGGTAATGTGATTTTGATAATAAATCAAGTTGATCAAAAAAACACTTCTTTCAGTTATCCGCCCTCCATGGAATTTTGCCAACTCACCAGTATCCAATGGCGACGTTTATTCTAAAGGGCTTGTTTACCTTTCATTTCCTGCTTTCAGTGGGGCCTGAAACGTAAACACCCTAAGATATTGAGCGGATTTTATATTGTTAACAGCATGCTAACAATGCTCAAATGTTAATTCCATTCAGTTTGTTGATTTATATCAATTGATGAAATGTAACTGTTATTAATCGTTTAAGACTTATGATAGAAAAAAGTAATACGAACATAGACGCATCGTTATGGAATGCTTATTCAGAATCTTTTTTCAGATTCGAAGCCGAGTGGCGTGTTTCAAACTATGCTGTGATAACCGCTTGGAACCCATACAGTAACTTGAGGTCCAAAGAAGAGAACAGCATAAACAATCACGCGTTAGAAAAACAGCTACAGCACGTTAATTACGCGCCTGTCACGGTAGGTGATAGCGCTTTTACATGGTATGAGGAAAGCTTTGCCGTCGAGTTGTCGCCAGAGGTAGCCGTTGAATTGGCGAATGACTTTCAACAAAACGCGATTTATTACGTCATTAATGACCAGCTTTATCTAATTGCGTGCTCGCAGCCGAAAGTTTTGCATATGTTAGGCTCCATTAAGCCTCGGCTCGTATAAAAGGTATAGAAAAGGATACTGCTCACTGAAGCACCGCTTGGGTGAGAAAATTCACGGAGGAAATATGAGAGACATTACACCCGATATTTGTGACCAATTTGAAGACCAAGTGAGCTTGCTTACTTTACCATTGCAGAACTTTGGTCAACGTAGCGCTTTTTACGGTGAAATCGTTACGGTGCGCTGCTATCACGATAACTCGAAAGTGCGTGAAGTACTGGGCGAAGATGGAACGGGTAAAGTATTGATTGTTGACGGACATGGATCGTGTCAGAGAGCATTACTCGGCGATCAATTAGCGATACTCGGAATAGAAAATGGGTGGGAAGGCATCATTGTCTATGGTGCAATACGCGACGTAGCACAAATATCTCAAATGGACATCGGCGTTCAAGCTCTTGGTACCAACCCGTTTAAAACAGAGAAACGCGGGATAGGAGAGGTAAACGTAACCTTAACGATGCAAAACCAAATCGTTCAACCTAAGCACTACGTTTACGCGGACTGGAACGGTGTATTGATTTCTAAGCAAAAGCTGGACTTCTAAAAACGAAAGCCTAGACCAACTTCAAAGCCTTGTTGCCAATCTTGGTAATCAAGAGTCGCGTGAAGATCCAGTTTATCGGTAATTTTTACGCGACTTGAGACTTCAGCCGCGAGGCTGCTGTCGTCTTGGCGAATACCTTCCGCTGTTTCGTTCTTGTAAGAGCGAACTGTACTTTTCAGCGTGACACGATCATTAAAGTGATAGCTGATCCCACTCAAAAAACCACTTTGATTTTGGGTAGGAGAGTTATTGACTCGCGCACCGACATAAACGTCTACCGAATCAAAAAGTTCGTAGGCGTAACCCGTATCGATATTCCAAACATCAAAACTGTCAGACTGATAACTGTCGCTGGAAATGAACAGTTTATGAGGAGAAGGGGATGTTTTACCTGGAAGCGGCGGAAGCTCGTTGGCTAGACAAACACCAGGCACAAAAAACAGCAACAGAAAAAGCCCTCTTTTCATGTTCACCACTCCTTGTGTCAACTTTTTTATTAGTATGCGCCCAAAGCTTCTCACTATTAAAGCATAGAATATGAAAGCTAGCTCACCTATTTTCTAAATAATTCGATCCTATGAACATAAGTCACAGTTAAGTTGTTGTTATGTGTCACAACCCTCTCGAATTATTTGATCGTACGTTTTATGGCAAAGATCAGACTAGTTATCAGATAAAAAACCGAACTGGTGATGATGGTTAAGTCCTTTACAAAAACTAACTGTAGATTTTCAAATGATCAATAATGTGTAATTAACTATAAATATCAATGACATTGATTAGCAGAAATCTCTGAAAGATGGAAAAACAAACAATTTTTTGTTGACTATGTATCAGAAACTCGGTAAACGTAGAGTTAAGCAAACACAATTAACGTTGAATATTTATTTATGCCATCTAACAGCCTAGTAGTAATGACCACGACCATTATTATTACCGACACGACACATGTTGGGGCAGGCTGCTGAGCGAAAGAAATTCACAAAAAAGGCCTGTATCCAACAAGATACAGGCCTTTTTTTATGCTTTTTTATCCAGAATTTAGACAAATTTAAGAAGATATACCGGAGGAAGGGATGCGAGTATTGAAGTTTGGCGGATCATCACTAGCTGATGCAGATCGCTTTTTGAGAGCGGCAGACATTATTGCCAATAACGCTCAACAAGAAGAAGTAGCGGTTGTTCTTTCCGCTCCTGGTAAAACAACAAACAAATTGGTTGCGGTCATTGAAGGCGCATTGCGCAATGGTGAAGCAGAACTACAAATCAAAGAGTTGGAGGAGTCGTTTAAAACGCTCTTCACTCAAATCCAAGCAGTACTACCCAATATCGATGGTTCAGCTTTCGATAACCAAGTGAAAACTTCTCTCTCTCAATTACGCCAATTCGTTCATGGCATCAATCTTCTTGGCATGTGCCCAAACAATGTTAATGCACGTATTATTAGCAAAGGCGAACGCGTTTCGATTCAATTGATGAAAGCGGTGCTAGAAGCCAAAGGCCAGCCAGCACATCTTATCGACCCAGTTGAATACCTATACGCAAAAGGTGATCACCTTGAAGCCATGGTTGATGTAGATGTTTCAACGCAAAACTTCCGCCAAAACCCTCTTCCTCTGGGCCATGTGAATATCATGCCTGGCTTTACCGCAGGTAACGAGAAAGGTGAATTGGTAACACTTGGTCGCAATGGCTCTGATTATTCGGCGGCGGTTCTTGCGGCGTGTCTGCGCGCAGATTGTTGTGAGATCTGGACTGACGTAGATGGTGTATACAACTGCGACCCTCGTTTAGTGGAAGATGCTCGCTTACTTAAATCTCTTAGCTACCAAGAAGCAATGGAGCTTTCTTACTTCGGTGCTTCCGTTTTGCATCCGAAGACCATTGCTCCTATCGCGCAGTTCCACATCCCATGTCTGATCAAAAACAGCTTTAACCCACAAGGTGCAGGAACTCTGATTGGGCAAGACACTGGTGAAGACAATCTGGCGATCAAAGGTATCACGACGCTAAACGACCTAACCATGGTTAACGTCTCCGGCCCAGGTATGAAGGGTATGGTTGGCATGGCAAGCCGCGTATTTGGCGCAATGTCTTCCGCTGGTGTGTCTATTGTTCTTATTACTCAGTCTTCTTCTGAGTACAGCATTAGCTTCTGTATTGAGGCAGAAGATAAAGCAAAAGCGCAACAAGTACTGGCCGATGCGTTTGAGTTGGAACTGAAAGATAGCTTATTAGAGCCGGTCGAGTTTATTGATAATGTTTCAATCATAACGTTGGTTGGTGACGGCATGCGTACATCGCGCGGTGTTGCATCTCGCTTCTTCTCATCTCTTGCTGAAGTGAACGTAAACATTGTAGCCATCGCACAGGGCTCATCTGAGCGTGCAATCTCAGCCGTGATTCCTGAAGATAAAATCTCTGAAGCGATCAAAGCGTGTCACGAGAACCTATTCAACTCTAAGCACTTCTTAGACGTATTCGTGGTTGGTATTGGTGGCGTTGGTGGTGAGCTGGTGGATCAGATCGAGCGTCAACAGGCGAAGCTTGCGGAAAAAGGCATCGTTATTCGCGTGTGTGGCTTGGCAAACAGCAAAGGTCTTTTACTTGATAGTGAAGGTCTGCCACTCGAGCATTGGCGTGATCGTATGTCGGCAGCGACAGAAGAGTTCAGCCTAGCGCGTTTGATTTCTTTGGTTCAACGTAACCACATCATCAACCCAGTATTGGTTGACTGTACATCAAGTGAAGATATCGCGAACCAATACGCTGATTTCCTAGCAGCTGGTTTCCATGTCGTTACACCAAATAAAAAAGCAAACACAGCAAGCATGGCTTACTACCATCAGCTTCGCGATGTTGCGCGCAGCTCTCGTCGCAAGCTGATGTACGAAACAACTGTGGGGGCGGGTCTACCGGTAATCGAAAACCTGCAAAACCTAATCTCAGCGGGTGATGAGCTAGAGCGCTTTAGCGGTATTCTTTCTGGCTCTCTGTCATACATCTTCGGTAAGTTAGATGAAGGTATGAGCCTAAGTGAAGCTACTAATATCGCAAAAGAAAATGGTTTTACTGAACCGGATCCTCGTGATGATCTTTCTGGTATGGATGTCGCGCGTAAGCTTCTGATCCTAGCTCGTGAAGCAGGCATGTCTCTAGAACTAGAAGACGTTGTGGTTGATCAAGCACTGCCACCAGGTTTTGATGATTCTGGTAGCGTTGATGAATTTATGGCGCGTTTACCTGAAGCAGACGCTTACTTTAAAGAATTATCTGCAAAGGCAGCGGAAGAAGGCAAAGTACTGCGCTACGTTGGTGAGATTAATGAGGGCAAGTGCACAGTAAGCATCGCAGCGGTGGATGAAAACGATCCAATGTATAAAATCAAGGATGGTGAAAACGCACTGGCATTTTACAGCCGTTACTATCAGCCAATCCCACTAGTGTTACGTGGCTATGGTGCAGGCACCGAAGTAACGGCTGCGGGTGTATTTTCTGACGTGATGCGTACTTTAGGTTGGAAACTAGGGGTATAACAATAATGAGTTCAAGTGATATGGATGTAGTGGTTTATGCCCCAGCATCAATTGGTAATGTAAGCGTTGGCTTTGATGTGCTGGGGGCGGCGGTGTCCCCAGTGGATGGGACCTTGCTAGGTGACAGAGTGCAAGTTAAGGCAGGGACTGAGCCGTTCAGTCTGAAAACTGCGGGTAATTTTGTCTCTAAGTTGCCTACAGAGCCAAAAGAAAACATCGTTTACGATTGTTGGCTGGTGTTTTCTCGCGAGCTAGATAAAAAAGGTGTTGAGCTAAAACCACTTGAAATGACGCTAGAAAAGAACATGCCAATAGGCTCAGGTTTAGGCTCAAGTGCATGTTCTATCGTGGCGGCGCTGGATGCTTTAAACCGATTCCATGGTCAACCGCTGAATGAGACTGAGCTGCTAGCACTGATGGGGGAAATGGAAGGCAAAATCTCTGGTGGTATTCACTACGATAACGTCGCGCCGTGTTACCTTGGTGGTGTCCAGTTGATGCTTGAAGAGTTGGGTATCATCAGTCAAGAAGTGCCTTGTTTTGATGATTGGTACTGGGTGATGGCGTATCCGGGAATCAAAGTATCAACAGCAGAAGCGCGTGAGATCCTACCATCTCAATATCGCCGACAAGATATCATCGCTCATGGTCGTCACCTTGCGGGCTTTATTCATGCGTGTCATTCTGGTCAGCCAGAACTTGCTGCAAAAATGATCAAAGACGTGATCGCAGAACCGTATCGTGAGAAACTGCTTCCAGGTTTTGCGAATGCACGTCAATACGCAGCGTCTGCGGGTGCATTGGCAACCGGTATTTCTGGCAGTGGTCCGACACTGTTCAGTATTTGCAAAGAGAAAGATGTCGCTGAGCGAGTTGCTCGCTGGTTAGAACAAAACTACGTACAAAACGAAGAAGGATTCGTCCACGTTTGTCGTCTAGATAAGCAGGGTTCGAAAGTAACAGGAAGTGAGCTATGAAGCTTTACAATATAAAAGAAAATGATGAACAAGTTTCCTTTGGCCAAGCCGTTCGCCAAGGGTTAGGCCGTAACCAAGGTCTATTTTTCCCATCGGAATTACCAAAATTTGAAGATATCGATGCGCTGCTTGCAGAAGACTTTGTCTCTCGTAGCACTAAGATTCTATCGGCGTTAATTGGAGATGAACTTACAGAGGATAAAGTGAATGCTCTTGTTGATGCTGCATTCCAATTCCCTGCGCCTATCAACCAAGTAAGAGATGGTGTTTACGCACTGGAGCTGTTCCATGGCCCAACGCTTGCGTTTAAAGACTTTGGTGGTCGCTTTATGGCGCAATCTCTTGCTGCGGTTTCGGACGGCGGCAAGATCACCATTCTGACTGCAACTTCTGGCGATACTGGCGCAGCCGTTGCGCATGCTTTCTACGGTATGGAAGACATCAACGTTGTGATTCTTTACCCGAAAGGCAAGATCAGTCCACTGCAAGAGAAGCTATTCTGTACGCTTGGCAAGAACATCCATACTGTCGCGATCGATGGCGACTTCGATGCGTGTCAGGCACTGGTTAAGCAAGCTTTTGATGATTCTGCACTGCGTGAAGAGATCGGTCTGAACTCTGCAAACTCAATCAACATCAGCCGTTTGATGGCGCAAATCTGTTACTACTTTGAAGCAGCTGCGCAAATGAGCAAGCAAGAGCGTGAAAACCTTGTTGTGTCTGTACCAAGTGGTAACTTTGGTAACCTAACTGCTGGTCTATTGGCAAAAGCGTTGGGCTTGCCTATCAAACGCTTTATCGCGGCAACTAATGCCAATGACACTGTTCCTCGCTACCTAGAAACAGGTAAGTGGGAGCCAAAACCAACAGTCGCAACAACATCGAACGCGATGGACGTGAGCCAACCAAACAACTGGCCTCGTATTGAAGAGCTGTGCCGCGTGAAAGAGTGGGGCTTGGAGACGTTAGGTAAAGGCGCAGTATCTGATGAGCAAAGCGCACAGTCAGTGAAAGATTTACATGCTCTAGGCTACCTATGCGAACCGCATGGTGCGATTGCTTACCGAGTGCTTGAAGAACAATTGCAAGACGGTGAGACAGGTCTTTTCCTATGTACTGCGCACCCAGCGAAGTTCAAAGAAGTGGTGGATGATATTCTAGAATCCGATATCGAGCTTCCTGCGCCACTAGCGAAGCACGCTGCGATGGAGCTGCTATCGGAAGAGCTCGACGCAGACTTTGACGCATTGAAACAAGTACTGCGCCGCGTGCAGTAAGCTTCAAAGTATAGTAAGTATCAAAAACAGAAATAACGAGAGGTGAATGAGTAATCATTCACCTTTTTTATTGTCGGTAAGTTTTGACTCTCTTTATTATTGAGAAACGAACTTAACTAAATGAGATGGAAAGAGAAGCATGCATTTTTTGATTTTTCTTGGCTCAGTGAGAGACAGCACGCCACCACGACCAGCCCGTTTAGGAATGCGAGTCAGTAAAGCGTGTGAAAAACTCATCGCGAGTCAACATTCGCAACATACGGTCGAAATCATCGACCCTTTGAATTACGACTTTGGTGATGTGTTTAAGCCCGAGTTTGCTTATCACCGCTCTAAAGTTCCGCAGCACCTAAGTGAGCTGGCAGACAAAATCAAACATGCGGATGGGTATGTGATGGTTAGCCCGGAATATAACCATTCGATGAGTCCTGCTCTGGCGAATACGCTTAACCATTTCGGCAGTTCGCTGTTTTCTTACAAGCCGAGTGCTATCGTGACCTATTCTGCCGGACAATGGGGTGGTGTTAGAGCTGCCGTTTCTATGCGTACCTTCTTATCTGAACTTGGATGTTTACCTGTCTCTGCGATGATCCACATTCCGAAAGCGCAAGAAGTGTTTGATGAGCAGGGCGTTGCTGCGGATGAGTCGGAGCAGACGCAGTGGGACAACTATATGAATCGCACTATGCATCAATTGATTTGGTGGGCAGAAGGGGCGTCATTGCAAAGAGATAGGCTTGATCCAACCTCTTTAGCGCAAGCGTTTCAGAAAGATCCTTCGCAAAGAAATGCACCTTAGAGGCGAGTTGCTTTCCATTATAGAAAGGGTTTAGAAGGATTCTGAAACAAAAAAAGCTTGGTCATTGCTGACCAAGCTTTTTAAATTCTAGCGAGCTAGTTTACTGAGAGATTATAGAGTCTCAGTAAAAGTACGAGCGATTACATCACGTTGTTGCTCTGGAGTTAGCGAGTTAAAACGTACTGCGTAACCAGAAACACGAATAGTTAGTTGTGGGTATTTCTCTGGGTGTGCAACTGCATCTTCTAGTGTTTCGCGTTTAAGCACGTTCACGTTTAGGTGTTGGCCGCCTTCGATACGAGGAGCAGTTTCGATTGCAACTTCACGGCTTTCGTATTCACCTAGGTCGCTGATTGCGATAACTTGGTCTGCTTCGTAGCCAGCAGTTGCAGCAACACAGCGAGCTTCATTTTTTTCGCTATCTAATAGCCAGATAGAGTTTAGTAGGTCGTCGTTTGCCGCTTTTGTAATTTGGATACCTTGGATCATCACTATCTCCTAGACCACTTACGTGGTGATTATTGGTGTTAATTTTCGAATTTTCGTTGAGCTGAGTATTATATAGCTAATATCCACTATTTTAATATTGATTTAAGTCAAAAAACAACCAAAAACATTATTTTTATTAAGGTGATTTTATTGAGTTAAATCAATAAAACCTTTGAAAACAAACTAATTACAATTTATTTGATAATATAAAAAATATTTAATAACTGATTTTGTTGTAAATTTACTACAAATTGAGATTAAAGTTTAAACTGGTTAACGCAACTATCTGTATTTAGGTAGCAATACTGAAAGTCTAAAGTGATTAAATGACAAACATGAAAAACAAGCTTGGGAATAAACTCATTGGTGCACATGTCTCTGCTGCTGGTGGGGTCGATCAAGCTCCGTTGAGAGCTCGTGAAATTGGCGCGAATGCCTTCGCACTATTTACAAAAAACCAACGCCAGTGGGTGGCGAAGCCTTTAGAAGCAAAAACCATCAGTGCGTTTAAAGCGAACTGTAAAATGCTGGGTTTCGGAGCAGAGCATATTCTTCCCCATGATTCTTATCTGATTAACTTGGGTGCGCCGGAAGAAGAAAAGCTGAATAAATCCCGCGCGGCATTTATTGATGAAATGGAGCGTTGTAATCAGTTGGGGCTGACTTTGCTTAACTTCCATCCGGGTAGTCACCTAAAGAAAGTCTCTGAACAGGAGTGCCTCGCGACGATCGCCGAGTCGATCAATCTTGCGCATAAAGCGGTGCCGAATGTGATCGCTATTATCGAGAATACGGCAGGTCAAGGCACTAACTTAGGCTGGAAGTTTGAGCACCTTGCTGAAATCATCGAGCAAGTGGAAGATAAAGATCGTGTCGGCGTTTGTATTGATACCTGCCATACCTTTACGGCTGGTTATGACTTACGTACAAAAGAAGATTGCGAGCGCACCTTTGCAGAGTTCGACCGTATCGTAGGTATGCACTATTTAAGAGCAATGCATCTAAATGATTCAAAAGTAGAGTTTGCCAGCAAAGTAGATCGCCACCATTCTCTTGGTAAAGGAGAGATCGGGTGGGATTGCTTTGAGTACATCGCGAAAGACCCTCGTTTTGATGGTATCCCTCTGATTTTAGAAACAATTGATCCAGATATTTGGCAGCAAGAGATCAACACGTTGCGTCAATTCCATTTAGCGGCCATTGACAGTTAATGGCGTAACCACAAAGTTGGCACCTTTCTTTCTTAGTCATTGAACATCAATCTCTGAATTAGCAAAGAAGGATGCCAACATGTCTCGACCATTCTCTTTTACTCCTTATACTTACACTCGTCGTGTGCTTCGCTTACCGATGCCTAATCGTCACATTACCGGACAGGGGCATTTTCGAACGCCACAGAAGCATTAGTCTTTTATTACTTGTCTCAAGTTCGTGGTAAGTTTTTGTTTGTTTGAGTTTCGCTCGTTAGAATAGAAGCAAAATTTAGGACAGGAACTTTCCATGAATCAGTCACCCACTTGGCACGATGTGATCGGCGAAGAGAAAAAGCAGAGCTACTTTGTAGACACCTTGAATTTTGTTGAAGCCGAACGCGCCGCAGGCAAAGCTATTTTTCCTCCCGCAAAAGATGTCTTTAACGCGTTTCGTTTTACCGAGTTCAAAGACGTTAAGGTCGTGATTCTAGGACAAGACCCATACCACGGCCCAAATCAGGCGCATGGCCTGTGTTTCTCTGTACTTCCTGGCATTAAAACGCCACCATCTTTGGTGAATATGTACAAAGAACTGGCGCAGGATATTGAGGGTTTCCAAATTCCTCAACATGGCTTTCTACAAAGCTGGGCTGAACAAGGGGTGTTGCTACTCAATACCGTATTAACGGTGGAGCAAGGTAAAGCGCATTCACATTCAAAGACAGGTTGGGAAACGTTTACTGATCGAGTGATTGAAGCCATTAATCAGCATCAAGAAGGTGTAGTGTTCTTGCTGTGGGGGTCACACGCGCAGAAAAAAGGGCGCTTTATCGATCGCAACAAGCACCATGTGTTAGCTGCCCCACACCCATCGCCACTCTCTGCACATCGAGGCTTTTTCGGTTGTAAGCATTTCTCTCAAGCAAACCAGTTACTTACATCACAAGAAAAAGCACCAATTAACTGGCATTTGCCATTAACGGTATAAATGAAGAGACAGCGATCATGGATGCTATGATCGCTGTTTTTTTGAGCACGCTCGAGGCTGATAGTAAATTTCTCATGTACACTTACTAAAAGTAGGTGTTAAGGAGAGACGCTATGATGATCGAAAGAATTCGACGCGAACATGGTTATATGGTTCGTCTGTTGGCGATACTGCGCCATAAGCTTAATGAGATAAAAAAAGAACGTGTAATCAACTATGCGTTAGTAAGCGAGATTGTTGATTACCTCTCTAATCATTCGGAGAAAGTACACCACCCGAAAGAAGATATCCTCTATCACCACTTTCTTGAACACTATGGTAAGCAACAAACCATGGAAAATTTAGAGAAAGAACATCTAGAGTTAGCGAGTAAAACCAGAGAGTTTTCATCCGTGATAGAGATGATCCTTCAGGATGCTGTTGTGCCACAAGACATGTTTGTCGCTCACCTAGAAGATTTCATAGAATCGCAAAGGCACCACTTGGAGCTAGAAGAGCGAAAAATTTTGCCTCTCATTGAAGAGTTATTTACCACAGAAGATTGGCAGCATGTCGAGAGCTTATGGAGCGTCAGTGAGGATGATCCTGTGTTTGGTGACACGATTGCTGATCGTTATAAGCAGTTGGCCGAACGTGTTCGTCAAAGTGATACTGAGTATGTTTAAGCCTGAGTGATGAAACCTGAGCGAGCGAAAGCCGTCTCTCGGGTTTGTGAGATACATTTCTTATTTATTGGGAATCAACCGAAAATTTAGTGTGCATATTTCTCGGCAAAAAGTACGGAAGATTCTCATTGAGTAATAATGGTATTCATACTTAAACCTTGGTACATAAACTCACGGTGTTTACGGTCACTGTAAACAAAAAACAAAAGGCACCCGTAAGGTGCCTTTTGTTTGAATTAGAGTTTAATGTCTTCCAAGTTATAATCGGTACAGACATCAAGTTCGCGCAGCTCTTTAAGCAAATTGCGTCTGTCGTTCATCTCTTCTATTTCACGCCACTTTCGCTTTACTGGTTTGGCACGAGATTTGGTTGTTGAGGTAGTATCCAGATTAAAAATGTCATCTAGTTGAAAGCCTTCCATAAGCCACCTTTACCTTTCTTAAGCTAAACTGTTGTAACCAGTCCTTGTGGAGTTTTTTAAGTACCACAATAGCCGTGAGAATAACCATGATATATTTCGCATTTGTGTCGGTAGCATGACATTTTCGTGCAAAAATATTCTCAAAATCACACTTTTTATTGCAACGATGTGGATAAAAAATGCACAAACGATCTCAAGAAAACGATTAAATAGAGAGATTTTCTATGTTAATTCGATTTGATGAATGGGTGCACTGCGCAAAGGTTAAAGTTGCATAAAATCAGTTTGATGAAATAGTGTTCAATTAGATGGTAAGTCACTAGCGTAAATTTATGTAACACCTTGTGAATACTAGCTTGTTCTTGTTTATACGGTTTACCATTCTATTTAATGAGGAATAATTATTTATGTTGGTGTTTGGTAATTGAAATGTTGCGCAGTTTGAGTGTTAAGTCTTCTATTTATGTTATTTTTTGGTGACTTTATAGTGAAAAATAACAATGTTATTCTTATTGTTGCATATTGATTTTTACGCTCCTAGGTTGCATTATCCGCCCGTCAAAAAATACGCTGGTACGTAAAATGGATGCATGAAGCGACGTTTACGATTCTAGATTGCCCATAAACATTACTTAAAAAGCTAAGCACACTTTGACACTTAGCAGGCAATTTGGTGGATGGCTAGGACGCATAGACTGGCGCAACTCACTTTGAGGTACACATGACAGACTTAATCAATTTGATGAACGATCTCCTCTGGGGCTCGATTCTGGTTTATCTTCTTGTTGGTGTTGGTATTTACTTCACCGTTCGATTAGGGTTCATTCAGTTCCGCCATTTCGGCCACATGTTCTCTGTTCTTAAGAACAGCCGTAAAGCAGACAAAGCTGGTATTTCCTCTTTCCAAGCGCTTTGTACTAGTCTTGCTGCACGTGTTGGTACAGGTAACATGGCGGGCGTTGCAGTTGCATTGACTGCGGGTGGTCCTGGTGCGATCTTCTGGATGTGGCTGATTGCAATGCTTGGTATGGCAACATCGTTTGCTGAGAGCACACTGGCGCAGCTATACAAAACCAAAGATGATGATGGCAACTACCGTGGTGGCCCTGCCTACTACATGGAAAAAGGCCTGGGCATGCGTTGGATGGGCGTGTTGTTCTCAGTTTTCCTAATCATCGCTTTTGGTTTGGTATTCAACGCCGTACAAGCTAACTCAATTGCCAATGCAATGAGCAACGCATTTGGTTGGAATAACCTGTATGTCGGTATTGCCGTTGTTTTACTGTCTGCAATTGTTATTTTCGGTGGCATCAAGCGTATCGCAAGAGTTGCTGAGATGATCGTTCCGATCATGGCACTACTTTATCTAGCCCTAGCGCTGTTCATCATGTTCTCTAACCTAGAGAAATTACCTGATGTATTGATGCTTATCTTTAAGAGTGCATTTGGTCTGCAAGAAGCAGCAGCAGGTGGTCTTGGCTACGCAATTGCACAGGCAATGATTAACGGTATCAAGCGCGGTCTATTCTCGAATGAAGCAGGTATGGGTTCTGCACCTAACGCGGCAGCTTCAGCAACACCTTACCCACCACACCCAGCGTCTCAAGGTTACGTACAGATGCTAGGCGTGTTCATGGATACGATCGTTATCTGTTCTGCAACAGTGGCTATCATCCTGATGTCTGGTGAGTATGTCGGTCAAGCAACAGAAGTGACGGGTATCGAGCTAACTCAGCGTGCATTGAGCTCACAAGTTGGCGATTGGGGCGGCATCTTTGTTGCTGTGGCAATCTTCTTCTTTGCGTTTACTTCAATCATTGCAAACTACTCGTATGCTGAAACGAACTTAATCTTCCTAGAGCACAATCATAAAGCGGGCTTAAGCATTTTCCGCGTTATTGTTCTTGGTATGGTGATGTTTGGTGCACTAGCTTCGTTACCAGTCGTATGGTCGCTTGCTGATGTCTCTATGGGTCTGATGGCGATAGTCAACTTGGTGGCGATCATCTTGCTATCTGGCATCGTGATTAAACTGGCCAAAGATTACAATCGCCAGCTTGGTGAAGGCAAAGTGCCAACATTTGATGCGAATGATTTCCCAGAGCTGAAATCTCAGCTTGAAGAAGGCATTTGGTACAACGATAAAAAAGACTAAGTGAGCTATCACTCATAGTTGAAAGCTATTAGTACGATGTAAAAAGCCATGCAGACAATGCATGGCTTTTTTTGTACCCTATTAAAAACAAAATTAGAGAAGGGAAATTCATGCTTATCGTAGTTTCTCCAGCGAAGACTCTTGATTACGAGTCTCCGTTAGCGACAGAAAAATTTACTCAACCTGAGTTGGTCGAATACTCAAAAGAGCTTATCGATGTTTGCCGCAAACTGACTCCTGCTGATGTTGCCTCTTTAATGAAAGTGAGCGACAAGATTGCCGATTTAAATGTGGGCCGATTCCAAGAGTGGAGTGAAACGTTTACCACTGAAAACTCACGACAAGCCATTCTTGCATTTAAAGGTGACGTTTACACAGGGCTAGACGCCGAAAGTTTATCTGAAGCGGACTTCGAATATGCTCAAGATCATCTGCGTATGCTATCGGGTCTTTATGGTTTACTAAAACCACTTGATTTGATGCAGCCATACCGCCTTGAAATGGGTACCAAGCTTGCAAACGACAAGGGTACGAACTTGTACCAGTTTTGGGGCAATGTTATTACGGACAAGCTTAACGAAGCGATTTCTGCTCAAGGCGATAATGTCCTTATCAACCTTGCATCAAATGAATACTTTAAAGCGGTTAAGCCAAAGAATTTAGATGCGCAAGTGATCACGCCAGTATTCAAAGATTGTAAGAATGGTCAATACAAGGTCATCAGTTTTTACGCGAAGAAAGCGCGCGGTATGATGGCGCGTTACATCATTGAAAACCGTGTTGAGAGCGTGGCAGACCTGACTAAGTTTGATACGGCGGGTTACTACTTTGTGGAAGATGAATCGACGCCAACAGAGTTAGTATTTAAACGCGAAGAGCAAAAATAAAGCTGATTTAGACGTAATCGACGTTAATCTCTATCAGCACAAACGAAAAAGGGTTGGCATTGCCAACCCTTTGTTATTTTCTAGCTTGAGCTACTTCGCCCCAACAAGGTTACTTCTTCTTAGCGGTTTTCTTTTTCGCTACTTTTTTCTTGTCGTCTTTTTTCTTTTTCTTCTTAAACACAGGCTTTTTGTGTTTAGGACGCATCTCTTTCACGAAACGCTCTTTGATGTCTTCTTTCACGTAACGTGCAACGCGATCCATCATTGGTTGGTCGTGTGCTTCTACGATTGAGATAGCGTTACCTTTCTTACCTGCGCGAGCCGTACGGCCGATACGGTGAAGGTAAACATCAGCCGTGCGCGGCATGTCGTAGTTGATAACGTGTGATACATCCGGAAGATCGATACCACGCGCAGCAACGTCCGTCGCGAGCAGCACGTTCACAGTTCCATCGCGGAAGCGAGAAATCGCATTATTACGACGATCTTGCGGCATTTCACCTTGAATCCAAGAACATGGAATCTGTGCACTTTCAAGCTGCGCTCGTAGCTCAGCCAAACGCTCACGAGTCTTTAAAAAGACGATAGTGCGCTCAGCTTGCTGAGTAATAATGTGTTTTAGTAATTCTAGTTTGTGTTCAGCATCATCAGCTCGGTGATACCACTGAGCAATTTTCTTACGCTCACGCAGAGGTGATTTTGCATCGATCTCTGCTGGATCATTCAACAGATCAGCGGTAAAGCCTTCTACGCCTTTCCCTTCTAACGTTGCTGAGAACAGAAGGGTTTGCTTACGCCAGCGACATTCGTTAGATAGGCGATCGACAGTAGGAGCAAAACCCATATCTAGCATACGGTCTGCTTCATCAAGGATTAACCATTCGATTGCACGACAATCAAAACGTTCTGCATCAATGTATTCTTTTAAACGGCCAGGTGTCGCAACCACAATGTCTTGCGTTGTTGCAAGGATGTCGGCGTGCTCTTGGTACTGAACACCACCAGTGATGGTGAAAATGTTGAGTTTGGTATTTTTTGCCAAAGCACGTGCTTGATCGGCAATTTGCATCGCCAGTTCGCGAGTAGGCGTTAGGATCAAAATACGCGCAGGCCCAGGCTTACGACGAGGGAAGTCTTGCAAGTATTGCAATGCTGGCAGGACGAAGGCGGCCGTTTTACCAGTTCCTGTTGGCGCTGACGCTAGAATGTCACGACCGTCCAACGCTTGTGGAATCGCTTCTGCCTGAATTTTTGTTGGGCGTTCGTAACCCATCTCTTCAATGGCTTCAAGTAGGTTTTGGTCTAGATCAAGTTCAGCAAAGGTTCTGATCACAATGAGTTCTCCACAAGCAAAGCTTGGTTAATGGTTCGCCACAACAGCATAGAATACAAAAAGGTCGCACATTATAAAGTGATTGGTGATAAGGATCACATGTTATTTCACATCTTAAGATAAAACTCGCGAGTTAACTGGATGAAATCATCACTATAGCGGTCATTTGAACGGATAACTAAATGTGACGTTTGCGAATCGCAAGGTCGTTTTGACAGTTCAAATAACAATCGGTGTACTGGTTTCTTTTCTGATGGTTGCACACGACAGATCCTCGATAGATACCAACCTTGGTTTAATGCTAGCTCAATGAACTGCTCGCCTTCGGTGATTGGCAACACAAAACTAGCTCTCCCTTCGTCATCAAGCAAATGATAGCAACGCTGCAGCAATACGTTATGGCCTAGCGTATCTGTGTGCCTCGCGGTTGCACGTTGACTGTGTTTCGATTGCTCGCCGCTGTTGAAGTAGGGCGGGTTACAAATGATGCGTTGGAATGGATGTGTCGGCGTAAAGTGCAGTATGTCGGTGTGATGCACACTTACACGATCTGACCAAGGAGACTGGGCCGTATTTTTTTGCGCGGCAGCAACGGCTGTTAATTCGATATCGACCGCGGTTATTTCAGCTTCCGTAAAGCGTTGAGCACACATCAGGGCAAGCAGGCCAGTGCCAGTCCCAATATCGAGAATTTTAGCGTCGTTAGGGCTTTGAATCCAAGCACCAAGCATTACCCCATCTGTGCTGACTGGCATACCACTCTCGCCGCCCTCAATACAAAATTGCTTAAAATTGAAGCCTTTAGTTTTCAGTTTTTTGTTCTTCATGATTGTTTTATATTTGCTCAATAATTAAGTAGATTGCTCTATTGTTTATTAATTGTATAGATTGTTGTTTTGTTGGTTATTAAATTGTATTGTTAATTGATCGAGATAAAGAACTGGTCTGTTATTTGGATCTGGTTATATCCACTGCTTTTAAGTTTGAAAACTAAATTAATATGGTGTTTTTTTCTTAAAGGTTGCCAAATGATGAGTCTTTCGTCATTATGCGGCGAAAATTTTATAGATTGAACCACGTGTACTTATTGACTTTAGGTATACAAAAAGTGGTCTACGCATACACAACATTCATTAATTAAAAGACAAGGGTTATCTGTGAAGCAGACGTTAAAACTAACAGATATTATCGCAGTAGGCTTTATGCTATTTGCGTTCTTTTTAGGTGCGGGCAATATTATCTTTCCACCTCTAGCGGGTCAGTTAGCGGGTGAAAACTTAATGCCAGCTATGTTTGGTTTCTTGCTAACAGCGGTAGGTCTACCTCTTATTACTATCGTTGCTATTGCTGTTGCTGGTGGTTCTTGGGATCACTTGACGCAAGATCTTCCGAAAAAAGCGGCAGTTCTTATGGCTGCACTGATTTTCATCATCATTGGTCCTGCGTTTGCAGCGCCTCGTACTGGCCTAGTGGCTTACGAGATGGCGGTGAAACCTTTCTTCCTTGAGGCGTCACAAACGCATCTGACAGCGTTCTCAGTGATCTTCTTTATCGCAGCGATGATGTTCTCATGGTTCCAAGGCCGTTTGATCGATCTTATCGGTAAAGTACTGACACCAGCATTGTTCGTTGGTTTGATCATTCTTGCTGTCGCTGTCTTCCTTGATCCTCAGGGCGATATGATTGGCGCGCACGGTGAATACCTAACGCAGCCTCTGACCAAAGGCTTCTTAGAAGGCTACAACACAATGGATACGTTCGCGTCATTGATGTTTGGTATGCTGATGGTTGATGCACTGCGCGGCAAAGGCATTACTGAGCGCTCTGCTACTACTAAATATCTGATCTATGCAGGTTGTATTGCTGCTGCTGGTCTTGCGTTTGTTTACATCTCACTATTTTACTTAGGTGCGACGAGTGCAACTGTTGCTGCTGGTGCTGATAATGGCGGCCTAGTGCTTAGCCAATACGTTCAAGCGTTGTTTGGTCCATACGGTCAAATCGTTCTGTCTGTCATCGTATTGCTAGCGTGTCTGACAACCGCGATTGGCTTGATTTCTGCGTGTTCAGATTTCTTCAGCTCGAAAACACCACTGTCATACAAGCAATGGGTACTGATTAATGGTTCTGTTTGTGCATTGGTTGCAAACGTTGGTCTTGCGCAGCTGATTTCTCTGTCAGTGCCAGTATTGTTTGCGCTGTACCCTGTGGCGATTGCGTTGGTTGCACTAACATTTGTGCGCAGCAAACTGCCGAATCCACGCTTTGCTTACCGTGCAGTACTGCTTGTATCTCTACTGTTTGCGTTGGTTGATGCGGCAAAAGTATCGGGTATTGATGTTTCTGCGTTTAACATGTTGCCACTATTCGAAGTCGGCATGGGTTGGGTGCTTCCAACATTTGCGGCTATCGTGTGCATGTTCTTCATCGCGAAACCTCGCCCAGAGCTAGCACAAGAAACCGCGTAATCACTTCGCGTTATCAAGATAATAAAAAGCCCGATGAATTACTTCATCGGGCTTTTTACTTTTTAATGATGACGTGTTTGCGCTATTAAAGCGTGTCGTGGAATTCCACAAGAACTTGTTCACACCATTTTTCGATGCGTTCATCACTCAGTTCGTACTGTGAGTCTTCATCTAACGCAAGTCCAACAAACTTGCTGCCATCTTCGATCAATGCTTTCGATGCTTCAAATTCGTAGCCTTCATTTGGCCAGTAACCGATAAAGGTTGCGCCTGTGGCTTGCAATTCATCGTGAAGTAAGCCCATCGCATCTAAATACCACTCTCCGTAACCTTCTTGGTCACCCAGACCAAACAGCGCTACAACTTTGCCTTTCAGTGGCGTGGTCGCGATGTCTTGCCAAATCGCGTTCCAATCTTCTTGAATTTCACCAAAATCCCAAGTTGAGATGCCAAGGAGTAATAAGTCGTAGTCCGCCATTAGTGATAACGGTGTCTCTTTCACATTGTGAATGTCGACAAGGTCTTCACCAATAAGGGTACGAATTTTCTCTGCTGCCATTTCGGTGTAGCAGGTCGTTGAGCCGTAAAAGAGTCCGATTTTCATTATATTCGTCGTTATTTGTGTTGCTGTTGTGGAAGATTCTAACCATAAATTGAGGAAGATTGCAGCGAATATCCTATGTGGGATGATTTTTTATGGTATTGGATTGACAGGTGCTTTAATCTAAATACTGTAAATATAAACAGATAAGGAAGCATTCATGACGGCACAACAGCCTGTCAATCAACAAGACTTTTCGCTTGTTGAGCAATTCTTAGATGCGATGTGGATGGAGCGTGGCCTATCAGAGAACACGTTGGCTTCCTACCGAAACGATTTAATGAAGCTGCTCGTGTGGATGGAGAAACATCGATACCGTCTTGATTTTATCAGTTTGTCTGGCTTGCAAGAATATCAAAGCCACCTTGTAGATTTAGATTACAAACAGACGTCTCGTGCGCGTATGTTGTCGGCGATTCGCCGTTTATTCCAATACCTGCATCGTGAGAAGGTGCGCGCTGATGACCCGAGTGCGCTCTTGGTTAGTCCTAAACTGCCACAACGTTTACCCAAAGATATTAGTGAAGAACAAGTGGACGCGTTGCTCGAAGCGCCAGACCCGAATGACCCTATAGAATTGCGCGATAAAGCGATGCTAGAGCTACTCTACGCAACAGGATTGCGTGTGACAGAGCTCGTCAGTTTGACCATGGAAAATGTTAGCTTGCGCCAAGGGGTGGTGCGCGTGACTGGTAAAGGTGGTAAAGAACGCCTGGTTCCTATGGGGGAAAATGCGGTCGATTGGATCGAGACGTTCATTCAACAAGGGCGCCCTGCGTTACTTGGTGATACATCATCTGATATTGTTTTTCCTAGTAAACGCGCAAGGCAAATGACTCGTCAGACGTTTTGGCACCGTATTAAGTACTATGCTTTGATAGCAGGGATTGATACTGATCAGCTGTCGCCGCACGTACTGCGTCATGCCTTTGCCACGCATTTATTGAACTATGGCGCAGATCTCAGGGTCGTACAGATGCTTTTAGGACATAGTGACTTATCGACCACGCAAATTTATACTCACGTGGCGACTGAACGATTGAAGCAGATCCACAGTCAACACCACCCAAGAGCGTAACAATGGTTAGATTCATCCATGTCTTCTTGGAAAAACGATTTTACATTAAGGTGAATTTCATGAGCGTATTACGCCGACTAACTCTGCTGACTTTACCATTTTTTGTTACCGCTTGTGGTGCAGAAGAAAGTCAGGCTCAAACGGAGACTCCTGCGCAACAAGTAGCGCCAGCTGCACAAAGCGGCTTTGATGAAGCAGCATTAAAAACTAAGTTCTCAAAGCTTGGTTTATCTATCGTTGATATTCAACCATCAGACGTCGCTGGCTTATTGGAAATTCAAACCAATGGCGGGATCCTGTTTGCTTCAAATGATGGTAGCCACTTTATCGCCGGTACGCTTTATGCCATTAATGATGATGGCAGTTACAAAGATGTCATAGCAGAGCGTCAAGCGCCGCTTAACGCCGAGAAAATTGCGCAGTTCTCCGATAGCATGATCGAATACAAAGCCGACGATGAAAAGTACGTTGTGACCGTATTCACTGATATCACCTGTGGTTACTGTGTGCGTCTGCATAGCCAAATGCAAGGCTATAATGATCTAGGTATCACAGTGCGTTACATGGCTTACCCTCGCCAAGGTGCAACTGGCCCTGTGGCAGAGCAAATGGCAACGATTTGGTGTGCTGAAGATCCGGCGTCGGCAATGCACAACGCGAAAGTGAATCGTACATTTGATAACCCTGCGAAAGACTTAAAACAGTGTAAAGAAACCATCCAGGCGCATTACAATCTAGGTCGTCAATTGGGTATTTCTGGTACGCCAGCAATCTTCTTACCGAATGGCGAAATGGTTGGTGGCTACCTACCACCTGCAGAGCTATTGAAACGTTTAAAGCAACTATAATCCTTTAGGAGCAGAGCCGGCAAAGTTGTCGGCTCTTTCAAGCATGATAGAAATTCAACGACGTCCTGAACCAGATCTTTCCCTTCTTCCTGATTCCATTCCTCCGATTCTTAAACGTATCTACATCAACCGTGGGATAACGGATCTTTCACAATTAGAAACGTCGGCCCGTGGGTTGCATTCATATCAAAAACTCGGGGGGATTGAGCAAGCTGTCGATCTTTTGTTTCAGGCGATAAAAGAACAAAAACGCATCATCGTTGTCGGTGATTTTGACGCTGATGGTGCGACAAGCTCAGCATTATCAGTACTCGCGCTGCGTATGCTTGGTAGTCACAATGTGGATTACTTAGTGCCAAATCGTTTTGAAGACGGTTATGGGTTAAGTCCAGAAGTCGTTGACCAAGCCTTAGAGCTTGGCGCTGAGATGATCATGACGGTGGATAACGGCGTCTCATCAATCGAAGGTGTGCGTTACGCAAAAGAAAATGGCATTACCGTGCTCGTTACCGATCACCACTTGCCAGGACAAGTGTTGCCTGATGTGGATGCAATGGTGAACCCAAACCTTGAGAGCTGTAGCTTTCCATCTAAAGCGCTTGCGGGGGTGGGGGTCGCGTTTTATCTCATGATGGCACTATGCGTTCATATGCGAAAACACAATTGGTTTGCAGAACAGGAGATGCAAGAGCCCAAGTTGATGGAACTGATTGACCTTGTTGCACTGGGTACCGTCGCCGACGTCGTTCCATTGGATGAAAACAACCGCATTCTTGTACACCAAGGCTTGCAACGTATTCGTGCGGGCAAAGCGCGTCCCGGTATCCAAGCGTTAATTGAGGTCGCGAAGCGCGATGCGCGTCGTTTAGTTGCGTCTGACTTTGGCTTTGCTTTAGGTCCACGTATTAACGCAGCAGGCCGTCTTGATGACATGTCTTTCGGTGTTGAACTGCTGATGTGTAACAACATCCACGCTGCTCGTCGCATGGCAAGTGAATTGGATGGCTTGAACCAAACTCGTAAAGAGATTGAAGAAGGCATGAAGCAAGAAGCGATGGCTTTCTGTGAGCGCCTTCAGTTTGGTGAAGGCAATGAGCTTCCTTATGGCTTAGCCTTATTCCAACGTGATTGGCACCAAGGTGTGATTGGTATTTTGGCTTCGCGCATTAAAGAGAAGTTTCACCGTCCAGTCATTGCATTTGCTGATGGCGGAGAAGGGACGATTAAAGGCTCGTGTCGTTCTATTCCGGGGCTACACATGCGCGATGCGTTGGATTTCATCGACACACAAAACCCGGGTTTGATCATCAAGTTTGGTGGACACGCCATGGCAGCAGGCTTAACGATTAAAGAGCAGGATTTTGAGCGTTTCAGTCGTTTGTTTGATGAAGTGGTAAAAAAGGAACTCGATGAAGCGGCGCTAAAAGGCGTGATCATGTCAGATGGTGAACTTAAGCCGGAAGAGTTCTCTATGCATGTTGCTGAACAGCTGCGATCGGGTGGCCCTTTTGGACAAGCTTTCCCAGAGCCAATCTTTGATGGTGAGTTTAAAGTACTGCATCAAAAGCTGGTGGGTGAGAAGCATCTTAAATTGATGTTAGAGCCGCTTTATAAAGGTCACCCTACCAATGTGATGATCGACGGCATTGCATTCAATGTTGATCTACGCCGATGGCCAGATGCATCGGTTAAAACAGTACGTCTCGCGTATAAGCTGGATGTGAATGAATTTCGTGGTAATCAATCATTGCAATTGATGATCGATCATATCGAAGCTAAGTAATACCTAGATTAACCTTTCTTATAGAGTACGGTTGCCCCTAAGTGGGTGTAAAATTTTATGACCGTGCTCTCTCTCACCGCAATCTGATTTCTCATCCGAAATTTTCCTGTATCTCGGTCACATTTTTCAGTAGAATTTCTCGGTTAAATTCTATTCTAAAATGTTGAGTAAACATGTTTGAAATCAATCCAATTAAAAACCGTCTGCAGGACGTGTCTCAGCGCACAAATGTCCTGAGGGGGTATCTTTGACTATGACGCGAAGAAAGAGCGTCTAGAAGAAGTCAACGCAGAACTTGAACAACCAGATGTATGGAACGAACCTGAGCGTGCGCAAGCACTGGGTAAAGAGCGTGCATCACTAGAAGCGGTTGTTGAAACCATTGATCAACTAGAGCAAGGTGTGGAAGATGTAGAAGGTCTTCTTGAGCTGGCTGTAGAAGAAGAAGATCAAGAAACATTTGACGAAATTGAACCAGAACTTGCTGAGTTGGAAGAGAAGCTAGAAAAGCTTGAATTCCGTCGTATGTTCTCTGGCGACCACGATAGCTCTGATTGTTACATCGATTTGCAAGCTGGCTCTGGTGGTACAGAAGCACAAGACTGGACTAACATGCTGCTGCGTATGTACCTACGTTGGGCAGAAGCGAAGGGCTTCAAAGCTGAAGTGATTGAAGTCTCTGAAGGTGAAGTCGCGGGTCTTAAGTCGGCAACAGTTCGCATCTCTGGTGAATATGCGTACGGTTGGTTACGTACTGAAACGGGCGTTCATCGTCTTGTTCGTAAATCTCCGTTCGATTCAGGCGGTCGTCGCCATACGTCATTTGCTTCTGCGTTCATCTATCCAGAGATTGATGAAAACATCGACATCGACATTAATCCTTCCGACCTACGTATTGACGTTTACCGTGCGTCAGGCGCAGGTGGTCAGCACGTAAACACCACAGAATCTGCGGTACGTATTACGCACGTACCTACGAACACAGTGGTTCAGTGTCAGAATGACCGTTCTCAACATAAGAACAAAGATCAGGCAATGAAACAGCTTCGAGCGAAGCTATTTGAGCTTGAATTGCAAAAGCAAAATGCGGAAAAACAAGCTAATGAAGACGCTAAGTCTGACATTGGCTGGGGTAGCCAGATCCGTTCTTACGTATTGGATGACTCACGTATTAAGGACCTCCGTACGGGCATTGAAAACCGTAATACTCAAGCGGTTCTTGATGGCGATCTGGACAAATTTATTGAAGCTAGCCTGAAATCAGGTCTATAAAGCTTTTCACCGACAAAAACAGGATACATCGAAAATGACTGATGCTGTTCAAAACGAAACTGTACTAGAAGAAAATAAGCTGATTGCTGAACGCCGCGCTAAACTGGATGCAATCCGAAAGAGCTGCAAAGCGAACGGCCATCCAAACGACTTCCGTCGTGACGCACTAGCGGGCGACCTTCAGAAAGAGTTCGGTGAAAAGACGAAGGAAGAGCTAGAAGAGCTTAACCACGTAGTAGCAATCGCAGGCCGTATCATGGCTAAACGTGGTCCATTCTTGGTAATTCAAGAAACTTCTGGCCGTATCCAAGCTTATGCTGACAAAGCGGTTCAAAAAGTACTTAAAGAAAAATACCAAGGTCTAGATATCGGTGACATCATCGGTGTTAAAGGTGCACTTCATAAGTCTGGTAAAGGTGACCTATACGTGAACATGGAAGAGTACGAGTTGCTAACCAAAGCACTACGTCCACTTCCAGAGAAGTTCCACGGTCTAACTGACCAAGAGATGCGTTACCGCCAACGTTACGTTGACCTGATCGTTAACGAAGACTCTCGTCAAGCGTTTGTAGTACGTTCTAAAGTAATGTCTGCAATCCGCAACTTCATGATCTCTAAGCAGTTCATGGAAGTTGAAACGCCAATGATGCACGTTATCCCTGGCGGTGCGAGTGCGCGTCCATTTATCACGCACCACAACGCACTAGACATGCCAATGTACCTACGTATCGCGCCAGAGCTATACCTGAAGCGTCTAGTTGTTGGTGGTTTTGATCGCGTATTCGAAATCAACCGTAACTTCCGTAACGAAGGCCTTTCTCCACGCCACAACCCAGAATTCACAATGATGGAATTCTACATGGCGTACGCAGACTACAAAGATCTGATGGACCTAACTGAAGAACTACTAAGCTCAGTGGCGCAAGAAGTTCTAGGTTCAACGTCAATGCCTTACGGTGATGAAACGGTTGAGTTTGGTGGTACTTACACTCGTATGAGCATGTTCGAAGCAATCAAGCACTACAACCCAGACCACGCGCAAATCCAAGCGCTAACAGAAGAAGACCTACAAAACCGTGATCTAATGGTTTCTATCGCGAAATCTGTTCACGTTGAAGTAGAACCTTTCTGGACATGTGGTCAGCTTCTTGAAGAGATCTTTGGTGAAACAGCAGAACCTAAGCTAATGCAGCCTACGTTCATCACTGGTTACCCAGCAGATATTTCTCCGTTGGCTCGTCGTAGCGACGATAACCCGTTCTTTACAGACCGCTTTGAGTTCTTTATCGGTGGCCGTGAAGTAGCGAACGGTTTCTCAGAGCTTAACGATGCTGAAGACCAAGATGCACGCTTTAAAGCACAGGTTGAAGCGAAAGAGTCTGGTGACGACGAAGCAATGTTCTACGATGCAGACTACATCACTGCTCTAGAGCACGGCCTACCGCCAACAGCAGGCCAAGGTATCGGTATCGACCGTTTGGTTATGCTACTGACTAACACGCACACTATCCGTGACGTGATCTTATTCCCTGCAATGCGCCCGCAAGCGTAATTCGATAGGATGAGTAAAAAAACCACCTTCGGGTGGTTTTTTTTTGCCTTTTAGTTAAGGTAATTCAAGTTGTTGCACTTGCCTTTTAATGGGATATGCAAATAAACATTCGCCAAATCTCAATCTATTGCATAGTCTTAATACTGAGACAGACGTGAGGGGGCGGAGTCTCGATAATGTTACCCGCTCGCAAAGATAAGTTTGTGGCACAAAATTTCTATTAACAATGAAAAAGGGTTAGAGAATGGCTGGGCAGTTTAAGATGGATTCCATCCCGGGATCGCTTGTGGTAGTTGGCGGTACTTATGAGCCTTGGTTATCGGTACTGGAGCAAGTGGGCTGGAAGTGTCATCAAGTAGGTGACTTACGCAAAGCTAATACGCTGTTAGAAGATATTGGTCCATGTATCGGTATTGTTGATCTCAGCCATGACGAGTTCAGCTTGAATGGTTTGGCGAACTTAGTCAGCTCTCACAAACACGTACGTTGGTTAGCGTTTATTCGTGAATCTCAGCTTGGCACTGACACCATATGCCAGTTCATTGTTAACTTTTGTATCGACTTTTTCACAGCGCCGATCCCAGATGCACAGTTATTAAGCACAATAGGTCACCAGCTTGGCATGCTTAAGTTGGAGAAAAAAGTTTGGCCTAGTTTTGGTAGCAGTTTAGATATGGGTTTGATCGGTGAATCTATCCCGATGAAACGTTTACGCGATCAAGTGAAGCGCATTGGTCCAACGGACGTCAGTATTCTGATTTCTGGGGAAAGTGGGACTGGTAAAGAGGCGGTTGCTAGGGCCATCCATAAAGTCTCTTCACGCTCTCATAAACCGTTTATGGCAATTAACTGTCGCGCACTCAATGAACAACGTTTCCAAGCTGAAGTATTTGGTATTAACGCCGATGAAGATATGGAAGCATGCCTGCTTGAACAAGCAGATGGCGGCACCGTGTTGTTTAACGACATTCTTACCATTTCAAAAGAGCAGCAAATGAATCTGCTGAGATTCTTGCAAGAAGGCACCATTGATACCAAAGATGGTGTAAAAGCGGTTAACGTGCGTATTCTTGCTGCTAACTCGTCAGATGTTGAAAAAGCTTTGATTGACGGTGACTTCAATGAAGAGCTTTACCATTACATCAACGTTCTGCGCATCAATGTCCCTAGCTTGAAAGAACGTGCGAGTGACATCGCATTGCTGGCTCGTTTCTACTTACAAGAGTTCTCAAAAGAGTACAACTCGCAAGCAAAAAGCTTTTCTGAGGATGCATTCAAGGCACTGACACGTTATTTCTGGCCTGGAAATGTGCGTGAGCTGATGAACCAAGTGAAGCGAGCGGTATTAATGTCCGACAGCGTAATGATTGAAGAGCATCACTTAGATTTACCTCAACGTAATGACTCAAAGCGCAGCTTGAAATCAATCCGTGAGAAGAGTGAACGTGATGCGTTGCTAGTTGTTTTGGAATCTCATTCTGGTCAAGTTTCAAATGCGGCGAAAGAGCTCGGAGTTTCGCGTGCAACCATGTATCGACTACTTAATAAACATAACTTGATTTCCGAACAAGCCATGTAGTTGGCCTTTCCCTGTGTCAAATAGGCGAATAAATACAATAAAAGAGAGTGGCCACAGAGCCGCTCTTTTTATTTTTTGTTTGGTTCGATTTATAAAATTCGCAAATATATATATTCCTCAGGTGAATATGTTATACATAAAAGTATATGAAACTAAATTGCGGTGTATTGATTTGTTTTTAATCAAAAAGGCAAAAAATGTTTGATATATATTCATCAAAGCTTACAATTTAACCGTAACTCAGTGAGTTATACCTTTCATAAACGGATTAATTTTTAGCTAGGAGGCGCAAGATGAAACATTACGTTGTTAACACCACTGCTTGCGCTGATCGTATGCCTATCGCTCCGATAACCCTTAAATCGGATGATACCAATACCACTGGCTCACAAGATAAAAATTAATCCGTAACCTATCATATTTATTACTAGGCTGCGGGAAAGTAGCGGCTTAGTATCAACAGAATATTTCTGTTCATTTTACGCACTATTTTTTCCCAGTCGAATACATCGATAATCGGAGAAAATATTATGCGTCACTCTATTTACCTACAATTGGCCACTTTGCTATTGAAAGCAGACCTTAAACGCGAAGAAAAGCAATGGCAGCGTACCATACGCCGAACTGCTCATGATATTCCATGGACGAATGTTCATCTATTGAGAGATATTGGTTTAGATCGCGATGGTCGTTCTACACGTGCCAATGTTCCGGATGCAGTAAAAGTTGAACGTCGAGTTCGTCACCTTCGTCGAGTCTTAACGTCGCGAATAATGACGTAATCGTTAGCGTGTTGGGCTGACTGAGTTGCTAACGAGTCATTCAACACGCTTAACTTTTTATATGAAGTATGACTTCATTGGATAAACAGCTGATCTTGAAGATCAGCTGTTTTCGTTTGAAGATCAGCTGTTTTCGTTTGAAGGTGGTACTGTTAAGGGCAAGGATTCGAGTAAGTTGTACCTATTGCTTGAATTTCAGTAAGTAGCTCGTCGCTAAGTTGCAAATCAATACTGTCGATATTGGCTTTTAATTGGTCTAGGTTTGTTGCTCCGATAATGTTAGAAGCAACAAATGGACGCTGATTGACAAACGCGAGCGCCATTTGTGCAGGGTTTAGACCATGCTCTTGAGCTAAATTGACGTAAGCTTCGGTCGCTTTAACACCTTGCGGAGTGAAGTAGCGCGCAAAACGCTCCCACTTAGTGCATCGAGCGCCTTCAGGTTTTGCCCCGTTTAGGTATTTACCACTCAGGCAGCCAAATGCCAAAGGAGAGTAGGCAAGTAACTGAACGCCTTCGTAATGGCTGATTTCAGACAAGCCAACTTCGAAGCTGCGGTTCAATAAGTTATATGGGTTTTGAATGGAGACAATTCTTGGCAAATCGTGTTTTTCTGCCAAACGCAGTAGCGACATCACACCCCACGGCGTCTCGTTGGATACGCCGATATAGCGCACTTTACCTGCATTCACTAATTCAGTAAGCGCTTCCAACGTTTCAATTAACGTGACTTCTTCTTGTTTGTCAGGGTATGGGTAGTTGAGTTGACCAAAGCAGTTGGTTTGACGCTGCGGCCAATGTAGTTGGTACAAATCGACATAATCGGTTTGTAGACGATTAAGGCTGTCATCAATTGCTGTATGGATGTGGCGACGATTAAGGCTCATGTTGTCTCTAATGTGAGGAACATTGCGAGGGCCAGCCACTTTTGTTGCCAGTACTACTTTCTCTCTTTTGCCGCTTTTTGCTAACCAATTACCGATGTATTGCTCGGTGAGCCCTTGTGTTTCCGAGTTTGGCGGTACAGGGTACATCTCTGCGGTATCGATGAAGTTCACCCCATGATCGAGGGCAAAGTCGAGCTGTTCAAAGGCGTCCTTTTCTGTGTTTTGCTCGCCAAACGTCATAGTGCCGAGGCAGATTTTACTGATCTCAAGTGATGAGTGCGGTAGTTTTGTGTATTGCATATCACGTCCTTGAAGAGTTACCGACTAAATAAGTGATTCCAATATAGGGGATTTTTAGCCGCAATCGCAAATGATTTACGTATAAAGGAAGAGCAAACTCGAAAGCTACAGTTAGCCTAACTACACTTAAATGATCGTGTGAAGGAGGTATGTTATGCAGAAGCATCAATTGGACATGTGGCTACATGGTCCACATAAAGATACTTATAAAACTCCCAAAGTATTTGTGATTGGGTGTTCTGATGTCTCTGACTATCTTTTAGCTGTGGAGTACAAGCATCAACTTGAGCCGATTAAAGACGGTGAAGACCCGATACATTTTGGCTCTCTAGACTTAGTAAAAGAAGAACTATTGAGGCTAGGGGTCGATAAAGCGTATTTAAGGCTGCGCAATGCGTATGACGAATGTGGCACTGAAGAGGCAGCCTCATACTGCGATATTGAGTTATCGCTCGTGACGCACTAAATAGCTGATATGGTTTTATTCTGGTTGAGTGTTAATGTAGTGCTTGAGTAAGATCTGTTCAGTAAACTGTGTTCTAAGGTAAAAGCCTCGGGGCAGAGTTTTCATCGGCTTACCATTTGAGTTGTATGCTTCGGTGAGCGCTTTTGCATTTGCGGCTTTAGGGCGAAGATGCAGCGCTTCTCCGTGTCTGGCGGAAATTTGATCAAATCTTCCCAAGACGATCATCTCCATTAACTCTTCCCAGTCATTTCGCAAAATCCGTTCTTCTTCTTCATCTGGTGACCAAATGAGTGGACTGCCCACACGTCTTTCAGCGAGTGGGATTTCTCGTTCTCCTTCTACGGGTACCCAAAGCACGCGAGATAGCTTGTTTCGAACATGACTTGTTTCCCATGTAAGACCATGAACACCAGTGAGGGGAGCCACAGAAACAAAGGTTGTTTCTAAAGGTTTGCCAGAGTAACTGATCGGAATACTTTTCAACTCGATCCCTAGTTTTGCGAAATCTTGTTGAGGTTTACTGCCAGCTGGAGCGCCCAAGTGCCATTCGAGTAATTGACCCACCCAACCTTTATCACGTTTTAAGTTTTCAGGAACAATCATATTCGCTTCGGCGGCCAACTCAGCAAAACTGAGTCCTGCCATATCATGCGCTCGTTCCAATAGCTCTGCTTCTGTTTGTGGTTCTGGTTTCATAGTTACAAGGTGGTATTACAAAAAATATAGTTTATCAAACTCCGACCAAATCTACTGTTTAAGATTTCATCGAGGCGGTGTAAGAACGATCAATTCATAACTTATCCACAGGTGGAGGAGGTATTGATAAGATCCTGACGGAGTCTGTATGAATAAACAGGGGTTAAAATGCATTTTTGGGGTTGATTTTGTTGTAATCATCTAAACGAATAGCAGGTAAGTGTGGATAAATAGCCTGTTGGTGGATCTTTGACCGATCTGAGTTTGGTGAAAAGATCATCAAGAAATTGAAGATCGAATTATCGTTATTTTTAAAAATAAATACTTTTTTATCAATGTTTTATGTTTGTTTTTTTGTTTATTCATTTGTTTTTCATTTGATGGGATTGAACTGAATTACTCATTTGAATTGAATTCTTCACAAAGTTATTCACAGAAAAGGTGAATAAATGTGGGCAATGTCTCACTCTTGTGTTGATAAGGTATGGTTTGATTAAAAGATATCCAAAAATGCTGAAAAGGTAATAAATCTTGCTCATATCACATCAGTAAGTTTGCTAGTAATGGGGATATGTGGAAAAATCACGGTAATAAAAAATTTATTCATAGAGGTTAGCCAGTGATAGATGGCGATGGTTACCGACTTAATGTTGGTATTGTGATATGTAATAACCATGGTCAGGTCTTCTGGGCTAAACGATACGGGCAACACTCATGGCAATTTCCACAAGGTGGGATTGACGAAGGTGAAACCCCTGAACAAGCCATGTTCAGGGAGTTATACGAAGAAGTCGGTTTAACGAAAAAAGACGTTAAGATCATTGCAACAAGTCGTCATTGGTTAAGATATAAGCTACCAAAGCGATTGGTGCGTTGGGACTCCAAGCCTGTTTGTATCGGCCAAAAACAGAAATGGTTTCTGCTGAGATTAGAATGCGATGAGTCTCGCATTAATATGCAACGCGGAAAATCCCCTGAATTTGATGGTTGGCGCTGGGTAAGTTACTGGTATCCAGTTAGGCAAGTTGTTTCTTTCAAGCGAGATGTTTATCGACGAGCGATGAAAGAATTTGCATCCTTAGCCATGCCTTTTCGAGAGAGAAAAGCGAAAGGGAAAAGAAAAAAGCAACGTAGAGGATAATCATGCTCAGTCAGCTAAGGGAAATAGTTGAGAAAGTCTCCAGGGTCGATGATGTGCATCTGGCACTCGATATATTGGTGAAAGAGACTTGTGCTGCCCTTAGTACTGAGTGCTGTACTATCTATCTTGCTAATGAAGAAATGCAGCGCCTTGAGTTAATGGCAACTCAAGGCCTTATTTTTGAAGGTGATAGTATTCATATCAACTTCAATGAAGGCTTGGTTGGGTTGGTAAAACGAAGCGCTGAACCCCTTAACCTTGCCGAAGCCTCAAAACACCCCGAGTTCAAATTCTTTCCTCAACTCGGCGAACAGATTTACCACTCTTTTTTAGCTACTCCAATCATTCATCGTAAACAAGTTTTAGGTGTGTTGGTGATCCAACAAAAAACGCCGCGCTTGTTTAGTGAAATGGAAGAATCGTTTCTTGTTACCTTATCCGCTCAGTTAGCGGTGCTCATTGCACATGCGCAGAATCTTGGGCATTGGCAGTTAGCATCTAAACCCACGGTATTAAAAGGTTTGCCTGCGTCTACTGGTGTCGCGATTGGAGAGTTTTGGTTCGACAATACCCAGCCGAGTTTATCGGATGTTTTCCCTTCGTCCACGTTAGATAAGGAACGCGAGCACGAGACACTACTGGTGGCCATAGAGCGAGCGTTAAATGACTTTCGCCGCATGCGGAAAAAACTGGACAGTGAAATCAACAAAGATGCGCTGGCGATCTTCGATCTGTTTACTCACTTACTGAATGATCCGATGCTTCGCGGTGATTTGAAGAAGCAGATTGAAAAAGGAGATAGGGCAGACTGGGCGTTACGCCAAGTTGTAGAGTCATACTCGAATCGATTTGCCAGAATGTCGGATGTATACATGCGTGAAAGAGCGCAAGATATCCGAGAGTTAGGGCAAAGGCTGCTCTATTTTCTGCACAACAGTGAGCAAGAAAATTCTGCAATTGATCGTCCCATTATTTTGGTGGCGAACGAACTCACTGCCACCTTGCTCGCTTCTGTACCTAAAGAGTTTTTGTTAGCCGTCGTATCATTAGAGGGAGGCGCAAACTCTCACGCTGCCATTTTATCTCGAGCTCTTGGGGTCCCTGCAGTCATGGGCGCCAACATTAATCCGGATGTGGTGAATGGCAAACTCGGGATAGTCGACGGCTATACGGGTGAGATCTTCTTAGAGCCAAACCGTCAGTTGTTGCGAGAGTATCGCAGCTTAGTAAGCGAAGAGTCTGAATTGTTTGCCATGGTAAATAAGGACCTCGCACTCCCTGCGGTTACGCAAGATAATCACCATATCGAAATTATGCTGAATGCGGGACTCAGTGCAGACAGTAATATTGCCATCAACACAGGTGTTGATGGTGTTGGGTTGTACCGAACTGAGATTGCATTTTTACTTCAGCATCACTTTCCGTCGGAAGATGAGCAGTATCATCAATACCAAGCAATACTTAACAGCTATCCGAATCAACGAGTAGTGATGCGTACTTTGGATATTGGTGGTGACAAACCTTTGCCGTATTTGCCCATCGAAGAAGATAATCCGTTTCTAGGCTGGCGTGGCATTCGTTTTACATTGGATCATCCAGACATTTTCTTGATCCAGCTGCGTGCAATGTTAAGAGCGAGTGCAGAAAGCGGAAACTTAAGTATCTTATTGCCAATGGTGTCAGGGGTAAAAGAGCTAGACGATGCCATTAGCTTGATTAATCAAGCTCACAGCGAAGCCGTTTTGCTTGATGATAGAATTCAATTCCCACAAATTGGGGTCATGATTGAAGTACCATCGATGGTGTATCTGTTGCCAACGATTGCTCACCGTGTTGATTTTGTTTCTGTCGGGACAAACGATTTAACTCAGTATTTATTAGCGGTAGATAGGAACAATTCGCGCGTAGCGGATGTCTATGAATCTATGCATCCTGCGGTACTGTTAGCGCTTAAGCAAATCCATGAGGTGTGTGATAAATATCAGGTGCCCGTGTGTATTTGTGGTGAGCTAGCGGGTGATCCATTTGGCGCTCTTCTCTTACTTGGGTTAGGGTATACCAGTTTGAGTATGAACACCTCCAACGTGGCTAAGGTGAAATATTTGATTCGTCATAGTCAACAAGAAGAATTAGAAAAATTAGCGGAGCAAGCAATGACAAAATCCTATGGGGAGGACATTCATCAAATGATGCATGACTTCTTCATTCAACAGGGCTTTGCGGGCTTTATCCGTGCAGGTAAAAAGTAGGAAATCGTGACCGTCTCTTTATTTTTGTTATTGTTGGCGCTAGGCGCTTTTGTGGGTGTGATGGCGGGGTTACTCGGTATCGGTGGTGGTTTGATTGTTGTTCCTGCCTTGTTGTATTTGCTTCCTCTTGCTGGGATCTCTCCAGAAATGAGTATGCACATGGCCTTAGCCACTTCGTTAGCGAGTATTATTGTCACGTCTGGCTCATCGGCGATGAATCACCTTAAGCTCGGCAATGTCGATATGTTTGTCGTAAAATGGTTGATGCCTGGTGTGGTCATTGGTGGCTTTGTTGGTGCCAATATTGCTGAGTGGATCCCTACACACTATTTGCCGAAAGTGTTTGGTGTCATTGTTCTTTGCCTGTCAGTACAAATGTTTCGTTCCATTAAAGTTACGAGCAGTAAACCTATGCCGAGCAGCCCTGTGACTGTAGTTTACGGCACGGGAATTGGTGTCGTATCAAGCCTTGCTGGTATTGGTGGTGGCTCACTGTCGGTACCATTTTTAAATAAACATGGGATAGAGATGCGTAAAGCGGTGGGCTCATCCTCCGTTTGTGGTTGCGTGATTGCTATTTCTGGTATGATCGGCTTCATCTTACATGGCTATAAAGTGGAAGGCTTACCTTCATACAGTATTGGCTATGTTTATCTTCCCGCTTTATTAGCGATTGCTATGGCCTCGATGCTCACAACAAAAGTGGGTGCGAAGCTCGCAACTAACCTTCCAACTGCGGTATTAAAAAAGATATTCGCGGTGTTCTTAATGTTTGTTGCAGCGACCATGCTGCTCTAAGTTTGTACCCAAGTCATTCTCGCTGAACCAAGCATCTAGAGGTTACTTGGGTATATTTATTTTGTTGTGATAAGAAGAGAATGATTTATGTCTCAGGGATATATTGAATTTCCCAATATTGATCCGGTTTTAATCTCTATTGGTCCTGTTTCGGTTCGTTGGTACGGTTTGATGTACCTTGTTGGCTTTATGTTTGCTCTATGGTTAGCGAACCGACGTGCGGATAAGCCTGGAAGTGGTTGGACACGAGAGCAGGTTTCTGATTTGTTGTTCGCAGGCTTCCTTGGCGTGGTGATTGGTGGCCGTGTAGGCTACGTGCTTTTCTACAATTTTGAGCTCTTCCTGGCTGACCCTTTGTATCTATTTAAAGTGTGGACCGGTGGTATGTCTTTCCACGGGGGCTTACTGGGTGTGATTACTGCGATGTTCTGGTATGCACACAAAAACGGGCGAACTTTCTTCGGTGTTGCTGACTTTATCGCGCCGCTTGTGCCATTTGGTTTGGGTATGGGGCGTTTAGGTAACTTCATGAACAGCGAGTTGTGGGGCCGAGTAACGGATGTGCCTTGGGCGATCGTTTTCCCAAATGGCGGTCCACTGCCACGTCATCCATCACAGCTTTATGAAATGGCGCTTGAAGGTATCGTCCTTTTCTTCATTTTGAATTGGTTCATCAAGAAACCTCGTCCTCTAGGTTCTGTTTCAGGACTCTTTCTTGCGGGTTACGGAACCTTCCGTTTCCTAGTAGAATACGTGCGCGAACCAGACGCTCATTTGGGGTTATTCGGTGGCTTTATTTCCATGGGACAGATTTTATCCCTGCCAATGGTGGTTATCGGTGTCCTCATGATGGTTTGGGCATACAAACGTGGTCATTACAAAGACGAATTACCACAAAAGACGAAGTAAGGTATTGGTGTGAAACAGTATTTAGATTTGTGTCAACGCATCGTTGACCAAGGTGTTTGGGTTGAAAATGAGCGTACAGGCAAGCGCTGCCTGACCGTAATCAACGCGGATTTAACCTACGATGTTGCGAACAATCAATTTCCGTTGGTCACCACACGTAAAAGTTTTTGGAAAGCGGCCGTTGCAGAGCTATTAGGGTATATTCGTGGTTACGATAATGCGGAAGATTTTCGTAAGCTGGGCACGAAAACCTGGGATGCCAATGCCAACCTAAATGATGCCTGGTTGAATAACCCATACCGTAAAGGTGAAGACGACATGGGCCGTGTCTATGGGGTTCAAGGGCGCGCCTGGGCGAAACCTGATGGTGGTCATGTTGACCAACTACGTAAGATAGTGGATGACTTAACGCGTGGTGTTGATGATCGCGGTGAAATCTTGAACTTCTACAACCCGGGTGAGTTCCACATGGGGTGCTTGCGTCCTTGTATGTACAGTCACCATTTTTCATTGCTGGATGATACGCTTTACCTGAATAGTACTCAGCGTTCGTGTGATGTACCGCTTGGCTTAAACTTCAATATGGTTCAAGTTTACGTATTCTTGGCGATTATGGCGCAAATTACGGGCAAGAAACCTGGTCAGGCATTTCATAAGATTGTGAATGCTCACATTTATGAAGACCAGCTTGAACTGATGCGCGATGTTCAGTTGAAGCGTGAGCCATTAAAAGCGCCGACGTTCCATATCAACCCAGAGATTAAATCTCTAGAAGATTTGGAAACATGGGTCACACTGGATGACTTTTGGGTTGAAGGCTACGAGCATCACGATCCTATTCGTTACCCATTCTCAGTGTAACGAGTATCGTTCTTCAAGATATAGAAAAAGCTCCGAATGGAGCTTTTTTCTTTTTTGTACTTAGAAGGTATTATTTTAGTGCACTGACAATATAACGGTGAATTGGGTTGGTCTGCATCGGTGTGGACAGTGCCGGGCTAATAAACTTAGGTTGAGTGAATATTTCTTTACTCACTAATGAACGGATAAGCTCAAAGTACTTCAGCTCTGTTTTCCCGCACAACAATAGTGAAAAGTCATCGCCCAATTTATCATAGGCATTGAGCACCTCTCGGAATCCTCTAAGATACAAGTAATCCTTCGTTAAACCTCCACCTCGATAGACTCGGGCAGTCGTTGTAAATGCTTGAAGATCAGAAGCTTTATACTGTTCTTTTAATAGCATGAACGTATGGCGGAAATCGCGATCCTTGATCATCGACTCTACTGCCAGAACTCGTAAGGATAAGGTTCTTAGGCGCTTGATACTGAAATGTCCTGACAGATACTCACATAATATAGCCAGCCCTTCTTGAGTGTTGGTATTGGCAGGACAACCTAAGCTCAGGACTTTTAGCGGTTGTTGACGACCGTTAAGCGTAGTCAGGAGATGTACTCCCATTTCATGATGTGCAAGAGCCTCCAGCTCATCAGTGGTGATGTACGCCGCGTGGTTAATTTTGACTCGAGACCCTGAAACTAGTGCGTTTGCTAACATCCCGTCCAACACCTGTATTTCACATTCATACCCATTGCGTTGAGCAAAATTTTGCATGAAACGTGCTATTGCACGGCTATCGTGCTGAGGTTCTTTTTCTTCTTCTGTAGGAAGGTGCAATATGAAATGGGCGTTGGCAATATCTTTGGCGCTCGGTTCCCCATAATAGCGTAAGGAGTTATAAAGAAACTCTTGCGTGCCGATGGTATTCACTTGATCCAGTTTATCTGCATAAGACTGAATTACATCCGCGTACAGCCTTTGCAATTGGGTGTCTTGAATGTTTTCTAGAGGTAGCTCATATAGACGTCGCTTTGCGCTGTGAGTATCTACATTAGTAATTGAATATTGAAAATTAGGCTCTTGAGAATATTTGTTTTTAATGAAACGTTCTCTTTCTTGAGCATAATTAAGAGGATTCACGCTACTGAGGATATCAATATCAGCAACCAGTTGGGTTAGGTTTTCGTCTATTGCGAGTAGCTGATCAGAAATAGCGCCATTAAGCTGCGTCATGTTGTCGACTCCAAATGAGATAGCTCAGCATAAGCATGCTGATGTGGCTCAAATTATCACCGGACAATCGATTTGAACAGTTTAATTATCATAAAAAAGGCTCCACGATGTGGAGCCTAAACAATAAGCGATGGTATGTCGTTGTTGTTACGTTGTTAGGGCTAGAATCGCACCTGGTAGAATAACGAATACTGACATTAGGTAGCCACCAACAACAGCTTTATTCTTAATAGCCATTTCAGAAATCATCTCAGCGCCTTTAACCGGAATCTCACGTAGGAATGGAATTCCAAAGATAAACAGCGTCGCCATGATGTTAAATACTAAGTGGACTAGAGCGATTTGAAGTGCGAATACTGCGAACTCTCCAGATACCGCTGTCGCTGCTAGTAGTGCCGTAATACAAGTACCAATGTTAGCACCCAGAGTGAAAGGGTAGATATCTCGTACTTTCAACACGCCAGTACCAACCAACGGAACCATTAAACTTGTCGTGGTTGAGGAAGATTGTACTAGAACGGTCACGATTGAGCCTGATACGATGCCGTGAATAGGACCACGACCGATGGCGTTTTTCAAAATTTCACGTGCGCGACCAACCATTAGGCTCTTCATTAATTTACCCATCACTGTGATTGCAACGAAGATAGTCGCAATACCCAAAGCAATAAGCATGACGCCGCCAACAGTATCACCGAAGGTAGAAAGTGGCTCTTTAATTGCGCCTACGACTGGCTTTGTAATTGGTTTAATAAAGTTGAAGCCTTTAATGCTCATATCACCAGTAGCAAGCAGTGGAGAAACAAGCCAGTGAGAAACTTTCTCTAAAATGCCGAACATCATTTCCAACGGAAGGAAAATAGCGACAGCAAGCAAGTTGAAGAAGTCGTGAATGGTTGCACTTGCAAATGCACGTTTGAACTCTTCTTTACAGCGCACGTGGCCAAGAGATACAAGCGTATTGGTCACTGTGGTACCAATGTTAGCACCCATCACCATAGGGATAGCGGTTTCTACAGGTAAGCCACCTGCAACCAAGCCTACAATAATAGACGTTACAGTACTTGAAGACTGAATTAAGGCTGTTGCCACCAAGCCGATCATTAGACCTGCAACTGGGTGTGCGGCAAATTCAAATAGCACCTTAGCTTGATCGCCAGTTGCCCATTTAAAGCCACTACCAACCATAGATACTGCTAGAAGAAGCAGATATAACATGAATGCCAAGTTAGCCCAGCGTAACCAACGAGCTGTGCTCGAAATTGGTGCCACTGTTGAAGTAGCTTGGTTCATCATAATTTTCTCCGTTGACCTTTCAGTTCATTTTTCGGTCTGTAGTTGAATCTGCGGGCGATGTTAGAGAACAAATATTTCAGTAATATTACAGATTTCTTGCTGTGAGAGATTTTTATTGTTCTTTTTGATAATGGCGTAAAAGAGGAAGAAAATTAATTTTTAACTTGTTGATTTTAATGGTTAAATTTTGATTTCGTTTTGTTTGGTTTTTGCGTTTTTTTTGTAGAGAAAATGCGCCTCAGTTCAACTTTTATGACAGTGTTGACTTTATACTTTCGGTAAAACTTATGCTTTTGTAAGGTATTGTATGGTTTTGTCGAGTTTATTGTTTGTCTCTGTCACATTTGGTATAAAAAGTATCACTTTCTTTTCGGGACTCGATCATGTCACATCTAAACTACAACCATCTCTATTATTTCTGGATGGTGTGCAAACAGGGCTCTGTAACTAAGGCGGCTGACGCGCTCTTCCTGACACCGCAAACCGTGACAGGACAGATTAAAGCGCTTGAAGAGCGCATGAAAGGAAAGTTAACCAAGCGCAATGGTCGTACAGTTGAGCCCACTGAGTTAGGTCAGCTTGTGTTTAAGTACGCCGACCGGATGTTCGGTTTGAGTTATGAGATGTTAGATATCGTCAATTACAGCCAGCACTCGAACATTCTATTTGAAGTTGGTGTAGCCGATGCGTTATCTAAACGCTTGGTCAGTAAAGTACTGATGACGACCGTCCCGGAAGATAACAGTATTCATTTACGCTGTTATGAATCAACCCACGAACTGCTACTTGAACGCCTTTCTCAGCACAAGCTAGATATGATCCTTTCAGATTGTCCCGTTGATTCTACTCAAAGTCCTGGCCTTTATAGCAAAAAGTTAGGTGAAAGTAGCATGAGCTTTTTTGCTTCTTCTGAAATTGAAAATGTGCGATTCCCTGAGATCTTGGAACAAAAAAAACTTCTGATTCCCGCGAGCCGAACGGCTATGGGGCGTAAAGTTATTCAATGGTTTGATCGTCAAGGCCTTCAACCCAATGTGCTGGGGGAGTTTGATGATGTTGCGTTGATGAAAGCTTTTGCTCGGTACCACGATGATGTGATTTTCTTGGCACCGACCGTATACATGTCGGAGATTGAAGACGACCGAAATTTACAGCTAATTGGCCATGTCGATGGGCTAAAAGAAGAGTACTACGTGATTTTTGCGGAACGAATGATCCAACACCCCGCGGTAAAAAATGTTTGTGATGCTGATTTCAGTCAAATGTTTGAGTAAACCCGTATCGTTGCGTAAATAAATAGATTACTATCAATAAAAATATAATTCTAAATAATATCTAAGTAAGCAAGATACTTGTTTTAGTGAGCAAAACTATTAATTATTGATGGCGCACCAATTAAAGTCCTTGGTGGATAATATTGGTGTATCACTAACAACTAAATTAGAGGTTCTAATAATGAAGACTCTGGAAGTGTATCTTGATTTTCTTAGATATATAAATCAGTGCAACACAACAAGCTGGCCAGGGTTGGAATAAGTAAGTTGTAGCTAGAGGTCCAACACATGAATCTACAAGAAATGGAGCAGAACTCCGCAAAAGCCGTCGTGTTGCTCAAAGCGATGGCAAACGAGAGACGCCTACAAATCCTTTGTATGCTGCATAACCAAGAGCTGTCCGTGGGAGAGCTGTGTGCAAAGTTAGAGCTAAGCCAGTCGGCATTATCTCAGCATCTTGCTTGGCTTCGCCGTGATGAGTTAGTCACGACAAGGAAAGAAGCACAAACGGTGTACTACACATTAAAGAGTGATGAAGTGAAAGCGTTAATAAAAACACTGCATAGTCTTTATTGTGCTGAGAGTGCTCAACATTAATTAAATAGTCCTAATATACTGCTCATCTTAGAGTGTGAATCTAACTTGTTGGAATATTTGAGAGTGGCGTTAAACTTTTGATGATAGGGTACTACTCATCGACCAATTTGCTTTGTTCTCAAGTGTTTTATTAGTGCTTTCTAGTTTGAGCGTTATATGGGTAATGAATAAGCTGATGTCTTTAAATGGGACATTCAGAAAAAGAAAAGCTGGCATTGCCAGCTTTTTTTATTAAGAAAATTTTGTAGATATAAAAAAACCGACACAAGGTCGGTTTTTTCTTCACTGTAAAATCAGGACTCTATTAAAGAGCTTTGATTTGTGCAGCGAAACGAGACTTATGGCGAGCTGCTTTATTCTTGTGAATAAGGCCTTTAGTTGCCATGCGGTCTAGGATAGGTGTAACTACAGCGAATGCAGCAGTTGCAGCTTCTTTGTCGCCTGCTTCGATAGCAGCAACAGTTTTCTTCATGTAAGTACGCATCATTGAGCGACGGCTAGCATTGTGCTGACGACGTTTCTCAGCTTGGATAGCGCGCTTCTTAGCAGATTTACTATTTGCCAAGGGTCTAACTCCCAAAAACTTAGTTCTGTGACAATTTAAGGGCGAGGAATATCCCTCATTTGCGCTTAAATGTCAAATGATTTGTGCAAAAACCGATCTAAGCCAAAACAAATTTTGGTAAGAGAGGTTATCGCGGTTAAGATGGCGGGGATTCTAACAGCATTTTTATACCAATGCTAATAATTATCCGCGAAAGGCACACTTATTCCTTACAGCCCGCGGATAGATTTTTGACGTCTATTTGCAGCACCTGTCAGAGAAACAGTATAGGGTTAGCTGTCTTATGGTGATATTCCGAGGTTACAGTGAGTAAACGACTACTCAAGTCTGGCATGATCGTCAGTGCTATGACATTTATTTCCCGCGTTCTTGGCCTAGTTCGTGATGTTGTAGTGGCAAATTTAATGGGGGCAGGAGCAAGCGCAGACGTCTTTTTCTTCGCCAATAAAATTCCTAATTTTTTACGACGTTTGTTTGCTGAAGGTGCTTTTTCCCAAGCGTTTGTACCCGTTTTAACGGAAAGCCATGCTCAAGGCGACATGGATAAAACTCGGGAGCTCATTGCTCGTGCAGCGGGCACGTTGGGGGTGATAGTCTCAATTGTTACCATCTTAGGTGTTCTAGGTTCCGGTGTGGTGACTGCACTGTTTGGTTTTGGTTGGTTCCTAGACTGGATGCATGGTGGTCCCGCGGCTGAGAAGTTCGAACTTGCTAGCGTGATGCTCAAGATTACCTTTCCTTATTTATGGTTCATCACTTTTGTTGCCCTATCGGGAGCCATTCTTAATACACTAGGTAAGTTTGCGGTTTCTTCGTTTACTCCTGTCTTCCTCAATGTGATGATCATTTTGGCAGCATGGTTTATCTCGCCGCAGATGTCACAGCCAGAGATAGGTCTTGCCATCGGTGTTTTCCTTGGTGGTTTGGTTCAGTTCTTATTTCAAATCCCTTTCCTTATTAAAGCGGGGGTTATGGTTAAGCCGAAATGGGGCTGGCGCGATCCGGGCGTGGTGAAGATCCGAACCTTAATGATTCCTGCTTTGTTCGGTGTGTCGGTAAGCCAAATCAACTTGTTGTTTGATACTTTTATTGCCAGCTTTCTGCAAACCGGTTCGATCAGTTGGTTGTACTATTCAGATCGCTTGTTGGAATTCCCGTTAGGTCTGTTTGGTATTGCTATTGCAACGGTGATTTTACCAGCATTATCACGCAAACATGTTGACGCACAAAATGAAGGATTCGCACAAACCATGGACTGGGGGGTGCGCATGGTGATCTTACTTGGCCTTCCTGCAATGCTTGGTTTGATGGTACTGGCAAAACCTATGTTGATGGTGTTATTCATGCGAGGTGAGTTTTCGCCACAAGACGTACATCAAGCATCATTGTCACTCTTTGCTTACGCTTCAGGCTTGTTGAACTTTATGCTGATTAAAGTGCTTGCTCCGGGTTATTACTCGCGTCAAGACACCAAAACGCCAGTGAAATATGGCATCATTGCGATGGTGACCAACATGGTATTTAATGCAATTTTTGCGTACTTCTATGGCTACGTTGGCTTGGCTATCGCGACAGCACTATCGGCATTTGTGAATATGGCACTGCTGTATCGTGGCCTGCACATCGCAGAGGTATACCAAATCACTAAGCGAACCGTCTTCTTTATTATACGTTTATCTATTGCTGGCGCGGCGATGGTGGCGGCAATCTTATGGCAACTGGAAGATATGTCAGTATGGCTGGGCTGGAGCTTTGCTCACCGAAGCGCGGTGCTAGGGATGTTGATCGGTTTAGGAGCCGTGGTTTACCTAGTGGTTCTATTTTTAACTGGTGCGCGTTTAAAAGACCTAAAAGCTGGGACAGACTGAGGGTGATTAGTATATAATCCGTCAGTTTCACACAGTGTAAAGTAAAACAGAGGCAGAAAGCAGTATCCAATGGAACTGATTAGAGGCATTCACAATATCAACCCGCGACATCATGGTTGTGTGCTGACTATTGGCAATTTCGATGGTGTCCATAAAGGCCATCAACAAGTATTGCAGCAAGTGTCTGAGCAAGCGGACAGGCTATCCTTGCCTTCTGTTGTGATGACCTTTGAACCTCAGCCGATGGAGCTGTTTGCCAAAGACAAGGCACCTGCAAGGTTGACGCGATTACGCGATAAGTTCGTGCAATTGAGTAAGCTCGATATTGACCGCTTACTGTGTGTCAATTTCAATCGCCATTTTGCAAGTTTAACCGCGGAAGAGTTTATCCGTGACTTGTTGGTCGAGCGTTTGGGTGTTAAGTTTCTTGTCGTTGGTGATGATTTCTGCTTTGGCAAAGGCCGTACAGGTAACTTTGCAATGCTGCAGGAAGCAGGGGAAAAATACGGCTTTGATGTCGTAAGTACCCAGAGCTTTTGTTTACAACAATTACGTGTCAGCAGTACGGCTATCCGTCAAGCGCTGGCGCGTGACGATTTGCATTCCGCGCAACAGATGCTGGGAAGAAACTACAGCATCAGCGGTCGTGTTTCTCACGGAAGAAAGCTAGGTCGAACCATTGGGTTCCCTACTGCAAATATTCCTTTGAAACGCTGTGTTTCTCCGGTTTCCGGAGTCTATGTTGTTCAAGCGCTTGGCTTAGGAAATAAGCCAGTTGGTGGTGTTGCTAATATTGGTCAAAGACCAACCGTCAATGGTGTTCGCCAACAGTTAGAAGTGCACTTATTCGACTTTCATGCCAATTTATATGGCAAGCAACTAGAAGTGGAACTTTTGCATAAACTTCGAGATGAGCAAAAGTTTGAGTCGTTTGAAGCACTTAAACAACAAATCGAATTGGATGCTGAAGCAGCAAGGGTGTGGCTGCGTCAGCTTAAGCGTTGAGCGGTTTATTCCACCGTTCAACATAATGTCTAATTTTCGCCCAATATAACGGAATTAAGAATCGATGAGTGAGTATAAAGATACCCTGAACTTACCTGAAACAGGGTTTCCAATGCGCGGCAACCTGGCCAATCGTGAGCCAGAAATGCTTAAGCGTTGGTACAAAGAAGATCTTTACGGTGAAATCCGTAAAGCTAAGAAAGGCAAAAAGTCATTCGTATTGCACGATGGCCCTCCTTACGCAAATGGTGACATTCATATTGGTCACGCACTAAACAAGATTCTTAAAGACATTATTATTAAATCCAAAACACTTTCAGGTTTTGACGCACCTTACATCCCAGGCTGGGACTGCCACGGTCTACCAATCGAATTAATGGTAGAGAAGAAAGTAGGTAAGCCAGGCCAAAAAGTGACAGCAGCGGAATTCCGCGAGAAATGTCGTGAATACGCAGCAGGTCAGGTTGAAGGTCAGAAAGAGAGCTTCAAACGCCTTGGTATCATGGGTGAGTGGGACAAGCCATACCGCACTATGGATTTCGCAACTGAAGCGAACATTATTCGTGCTCTTGGTAAGATCGCAAGCAATGGTCACCTGCTAAAAGGTTTCAAACCTGTTCACTGGTGTACAGACTGTGGTTCTGCTCTTGCTGAAGCGGAAGTAGAATACAAAGATAAAGTATCACCATCTATCGACGTTCGTTTTAAAGCGGCTGACGAAACAGCACTGCTATCTAAATTTGAACTGACAGAAGGTCATGAAGGTCACGGTGACGTATCTATCGTTATCTGGACAACAACACCTTGGACACTGCCTGCAAACCGCGCAGTATGTCTACGTGATGATCTAGAGTACGTGCTTATCCAAACAGAAGGCGACAACGCTGAGCGTATCATCGTTGCTGCTGAGCTAGCGAAAGACGTAATGGACCGTGCGGGTATCGAGCACTTCCACAACCTTGGCTTTGCTAAAGGTGCGGACCTAGAGCTTTCTCAATTCCAACACCCATTCTACGATTTCACTGTACCGGCGATCCTTGGCGATCACGTTACGACTGATTCAGGTACTGGTGTTGTTCACACTGCTCCTGGTCACGGTCAAGAAGACTTCGCGGTTGGTAACAAGTACAACCTAGAAGTAGCAAACCCAGTTGGCTCAAACGGTGTTTACCTACCAGATACAGAGCTATTTGCTGGTCAGCACGTATTTAAAGCGAACGATGCAGTAGTAGAAGTACTAAAAGAAAAAGGTGCACTACTACACCACCACGCTTACGAGCACAGCTACCCACACTGTTGGCGTCATAAGACTCCAATCATCTTCCGTGCTACACCTCAATGGTTCGTTTCTATGGATCAAGCTGGCCTACGTGCTAAAGCATTAGAGTCAATCAAGAATGTAGAGTGGATGCCTGAGTGGGGTCAAAGCCGCATCGAAGGTATGATCGAAGGTCGCCCTGAGTGGTGTATCTCTCGTCAACGTACTTGGGGTGTGCCAATTGCTCTGTTTGTTCATAAAGAAACAGCAGAACTTCATCCAAACACGCTAGAGCTGATCGAGAAAGTCGCTAAGCTGGTTGAAGAGAAAGGCATTCAAGCATGGTGGGATGTAGATGCTGCTGAACTACTAGGTGCTGACGCTGACCAATACGAAAAAGTGCTAGATACGCTAGACGTATGGTTCGATTCAGGTGTTACTCACTTCTCTGTTGTTGATGCTCGTGAAGAGTACAACGGCAATAGTGCAGACCTATACCTAGAAGGTTCTGACCAACACCGTGGTTGGTTCCAGTCTTCTCTAATTTCATCTATCGCGATGAAAGACGAAGCGCCTTACAAACAAGTACTGACACACGGTTTCGTGGTTGATGGTCAGGGTCGTAAGATGTCTAAATCTATCGGTAACGTGGTTGCGCCAAAAGACGTAACCAACAAGCTAGGTGCTGACATTCTTCGTCTATGGGTTGCTTCTACAGACTACACTGGTGAAGTTGCGGTTTCTGATGAAATCCTAAAACGCAGCGCAGATGCGTACCGTCGTATCCGTAACACAGCGCGTTTCTTCCTAGCTAACCTAAGCGGCTTCAACCCTGAAACAGACATCGTTCCTGTTGAAGAGATGGTTGCGCTAGATCGCTGGGCGGTTGGTCGTGCACTAGCAGCACAAGAAGAGATTGTTAAAGCATACGAAGAGTACAACACACACGGTGTAACTCAGCGTCTAATGCAATTCTGTTCAATCGAAATGGGCTCTTTCTACTTAGACGTAATTAAAGACCGTCAGTACACAGCAAAACGTGGCGGCAACGCTCAACGTAGCTGTCAGACTGCACTTTACTACATCGTAGAAGCGCTAGTTCGTTGGATGGCGCCAATCATGTCGTTCACTGCAGATGAAATCTGGAACGAAATGCCAGGAGAGCGCGACAAGTTCGTATTCACTGGTGAGTGGTTCGACGGTCTATTCGGTCTTGCTGAAGGTGAAGAGCTGAACAACGAATTCTGGTCTGAGATCCAAGCGGTTCGTGGTGCGGTTAACAAACTTCTAGAAGATGCGCGTAAAGAGAAAACCATTGGTGGTGCACTACAAGCTGAAGTGACTCTATTTGCTGATGACGCACTAGCGGCGAAGATCAACAAACTTGAAGATGAACTGCGCTTTGTTCTACTAACCTCTGCGGCGAAAGTTAAGCCTCTAGGTGAGAAGACTGATGCAGCACAAGCGACGGATATCGAAGGCTTGTTTGTTGAAGTAGCAGCAGCTGAAGGCGAGAAGTGTGATCGTTGTTGGCACCACACGCCAGACGTAGGCACAATCGAAGGTCACGAGAAGATTTGTGGTCGTTGTGTATCTAACGTAGAAGGCGAAGGTGAAGTACGTAAATTCGCGTAATTGCCTAGAACGACTGAACTTTTTTTAAAATTAACAGCCCCAGTATTTACTGGGGCTGTTTGTAGGTAAAGTAATGAGTGAAAAAGCACTGACGTTAAAGCAATCTGGAGTTCGCTGGCTGTGGTTAGCAATTCTGGTATTTATTGCAGATATTGGCATCAAATTGGTGGTGATGGACAACATGGGCTACGGATGGGCAAACCGAATTGAGGTGTTGCCATTCTTCAACCTACTTTACGTTCATAACTACGGTGCCGCTTTCAGCTTCTTGAGCGATCAAGCTGGTTGGCAGCGCTGGTTATTTACAGGTATCGCGTTTGTTGTTACGGGTCTTTTGACCTACTGGATGAGTAAGCTTCCAGCAAAAGAAAAATGGAACAACATTGCTTATGCACTGATTATTGGTGGTGCAGTGGGCAACGTGTTTGACCGCGTCGTTCATGGCTTTGTTGTTGATTACCTAGACTTCTTCTGGGGTAACTACCACTGGCCAGCATTCAACCTTGCTGACATGGCGATCTGTATTGGTGCGGCAATGATTATTCTGGATGGCTTCCGTAAAAAAGACGCTGACAAGTAATCTTTTGCGGTATATCGAATAACCCTAAGCGTCGTCCGTTGATTCGAGCGACGCTTTTTATTATGTTGGAGCGCCAATCAGCATATCAATGTATAAAAAGACCAAGCTGACAGCGTAATAACCCAAGAACAAGGAAGCATTAACGTGACAACAATAACCAATGAATCGGTAGTAACCCTTCACTTTACGATTAAAATGAAAGACGGATCGGTTGCAGATAGTACTCATAACATGGGTAAACCTGCGAAATTTGTTATGGGTGATGGCAGCTTGAGTGAAAACTTTGAGCAGTGCTTGATAGGCCTCGAAACAGGCGCACAAAAAGCGATTGAGCTAAAGGCAGAAGACGCGTTTGGTATGCCAAACCCTGATCATATTCACTATATGGATCGCACTAAATTTGTAGGTGATGCAGAAGTGGAAGTTGGTACAATCATGGCCTTCAGTGGCCCTGATGGCATGGAAATCCCGGGCATTATTACAGAGATTGCAGGCGATTCAGTCACTGTGGACTTCAACCATCCTCTAGCGGGACAAGACGTGACTTTCGAAGTTGAAATTTTGTCAGTAGAATAGCGAACCAAATAAAAGATAACTTCCATGAGCAATGAAATGAAAATCCTGTTAGCTAACCCACGTGGTTTCTGTGCTGGTGTTGACCGCGCGATTAGCATCGTAGAGCGTGCGCTAGAGATGTATCAGCCACCGATTTATGTGCGTCATGAAGTGGTGCATAACCGTTTTGTGGTTGAAGGTCTAAAACAGCGTGGTGCTATCTTCGTTGAAGAACTGCACGAAGTGCCAGACAACAACATTGTGATTTTCTCCGCTCATGGTGTATCGCAGGCAGTTCGTCAGGAAGCCAAGCAGCGTGATTTGACCGTATTTGACGCAACGTGTCCTTTAGTAACCAAAGTGCATATGGAAGTGGCGCGTGCGAGCCGTCGTAATATGGAAGTGGTTCTGATTGGTCACGCAGGTCACCCTGAAGTCGAAGGTACGATGGGGCAATACGCCAGTGAAACCGGTGGTATGTACTTGGTTGAAACTCCAGCCGATGTTGAGAAACTGAAGGCGATTGTGAAAGATCCATCCGATCTTCATTACGTAAGCCAAACGACGCTTTCTGTCGATGAAACTGCCGATGTTATCGAAGAGCTACGCCGCGTGTTCCCAGATATCCAAGGTCCACGTAAAGACGATATCTGTTACGCGACACAAAACCGCCAAGATGCCGTACGTGAATTAGCTGGTGACGTAGATGTGATGGTTGTGGTGGGTTCTAAAAACTCATCAAACTCTACACGTCTTAAAGAGCTAGCTGAAAAGCTAGGGACACCTGGCTACTTAACCGACTGTCCGGAAGATATCAAACCTGAGTGGTTCGAAGGCAAAACAAAGGTCGGCGTGACTGCGGGAGCATCTGCTCCGGAAGAGCTCGTTAATCAGATTCTAGAGCGAATCAAAGAACTCGTTGGTGCCGAAGCGGTTGATGAAGTACTTGGTCGCGAAGAGAATATGTTCTTTGAAGTACCTAAAGAACTGCAAATCAAGCAAGTGGATTAATCTCCATTTATCGAATATTCAAAAGGCGACCTGTGGGTCGCCTTTTTTACATCTCTCTTAACTCATTTAGGTAATCACGAATTTGGTCTTTTCCTAAACCATCGATAATCATATCAGACATCTTCGTGATTCTTCGCTCAAGCGATTGAGCAACCTTTTCGCAATGTGCGTACATGTCTTCATCAGAACCATCGGTCGGAAAAGCATCAACTTGCCAGTTTACTCGAACACCACCTGCAAGCCACTGAGGAGCAGTTTCTTGATGTAAAGAATCACAGAGAATAATAACGATGTCGGGAAGAAACTGAGTTCGCTCCTCCCATGAATGCGTGTGGATATGCGGAATGGGGAGTTGGTGGTCATCTAAATATTTTTGCACCACTGGGTGCACCTTGCCTGTGGGATGTGAGCCTCCACTGGTGACACTAAAATCTGCTGGCAGGATATTGGTTGCGATTGACTCCGCGAGGACGCTTCGTCCAGCGTTGTGCTTACATATGAATAAAACTTTATACATCATCGCCTCGTCTTTTCAGAGCGTCCTATTTATACGCTAGCGGAAACTCAGCGATGATGTGTGAAGTTTTTGTGTTAGTGGCTAATGCCGAGCATCTCTTTGAGCACCTTTAAGTAGCGGCGGCTTACTGGTATCTCAAAGCCTGTTTTGGTGATGATTTCCGCTAACCCATTTTCCAGTAACTTGATTTCGCTAATCGCTTTAATACTGACTAAGTATTGACGATGGCAGCGGACTAGAGGGGTTTTCTCTTCCAACGTTTTTAATGTCAGTTGGGTGCTCGCGGTTTGGCTGGTGGAGCGTACATGCACGCCGCTGATATCACTGTAAGCACATTCCACCGTGTCGGTGGCCATGATAACGATGCGGTTGTGTCCGATGCACGGTATTTGATCCAACGTGTCAGGTGTAATAGCAGACAGTTGTTGCGTTAGGGCGGATTGGCTAATGACTTTATTTAGCCGTTTGACCGTTTTAGTTAGCCGGCATGGGTCGACAGGTTTGAGCAAGTAATCAAAGGCATTGTCTTCAAATGCTTGAATCGCATACTGATCATAAGCCGTGACAAAAACCACATAAGGCATGGTTTCTGGATCAAGCATCCCTAGTAATTCAATCCCCGTGACTTGAGGCATTTGGATATCGAGAAACACCACATCAGGCTTGAGTTCATTGATTTTTTTTAGGCCGAGGATTGCGTTTGAGGCATCGCCCACGACCTCAACTTGGCCTGTTTCATCCAGTAACTCTGCTAGCTCTTCACGAGCAAACTGTTCATCATCAATGACGAGTGCGGTTAACATCCAACATTACCTTTATTGCTTCAGCGTGCTTTTATGATTTTGGGGGAATGATAAAGCTCATTTTAGTAAATTGATGTGGCTCGCACGTAATTTTTAGCGCTGCATCACGTCCAAATTGATTAGTGAGACGCTTGTCGACAATTTCTAAACCTAGCCCTGAGTGGTTTTCTTTTGGCGGCTCAAAACTGCCTGCGTTGTCTTCGACGGTAATCAAGTGACCTTGTGGGTGTGCTTCGCTGTATATATGAACTTTACCACCTTCAAGCATGTTTGAAATGCCATGCTTAATGGCATTCTCAACCAAAGGCTGGAGTGTAAAGCTTGGTAATTTGATGTCCAGCAATTCAGGTTGAATATCGATTTCAACCTCTAAGCGGTCCGTAAAACGCGCTTTTTCGATGCTCAAGTACGAGTTCACATGTGCAAGCTCTTCCTTTAACGTCACGGTATTAATGTTCTGCTTTAAATTGCTGCGGAAGAAGTGCGATAGATTTTGGATTAGCTCGCGCGCTTTGTCAGGGTCACGACGAGTAATCGCACTAATAGTATTGAGTGCATTAAACAAAAAGTGTGGATTCACCTGAGCGTGAAGCAATTTTATTTCTGCTTGGGCGAGTAAGGCTTGTTGTTGTTGGTAATCGCCATAAAGGATTTGGCTAGATAGAAGCTGGGCTATTCCTTCCGCCATCGACATGTTGGCCGTCGAGAACAATTTACGCTTCGGTTCATACAGCTTTATGGTACCAATGACCTCTTTCCCTGCACGCAGTGGGATGATCAGCGCAGATCCGAGCTTGCAATCTTTTGCAATGGAGCATTGGTATGGACGCTCCGCACCATCAAGATAAATGATGTCGTTTTTCTCCATGGAGTCTAATGTGCTTTGCGATGAAATCGGCGTGTTTGGTTTATGGTGATCATCGCCAATGCCCACAAACGCTAAGATTTTTTCTTGGTCAGTGATCGCGACAGCGCCCACTTTGGTTTCTTCGTAAATAATACGCGCGATTTTCTCTGCGTTTTCGGTGTTGAAGCCGTTGCTTAGAATTCCCACTGAGCGATCAGCAATGGTGAGCGCTCGACGCGAAAACGTCGCAGAAAACTTTTCAAAGATTGCTTTTCTGTCTTGCAGGATACTCATGAACAACGCCGCACCAAATGAGTTCGCGATGATCATAGGCGCTGCAATAGCGGACACCAGTTCATAGGCTTGATCAAAAGGTTTCGCGACGGCGAGCAGCAAAATCATTTGCACCACTTCTGCAACAAACGTGACGCTGAATACGACGCTTGGATTAAACAGCAATGCGCCTTTATTTCGCTTGATAAGGTAAACGTGGAGCAAGCCACCAATTACGCCCTCGGCGGTGGTTGAAATTGCGCAGGCTAGGTCAGTAAAGCCACCAAGAGAGTATCGATGGATGCCACCAGTAAATCCGACGGCGAAACCTACAACAGGTCCACCAAACAGCCCGCCCATAACTGCGCCGATCGCACGAGTATTGGCAATAGCATCGTTGATGTGCAGACCGAAATAGGTGCCGAGAATACAAAAGCCAGAGAAGAGTACGTAACAAATTAGGCGGTGGCTTAAGCGCGAAGAAATACTCAGCAAAGGTAAGATGATTGGCGTTTTACTTAGCATGTAAGCCAAAACTAAGTACACACACATCTGTTGTAAAAGGGAGATGACCAGTTCCATAGTGAACCTAACCTAGAATCAATGTTGTTATTGTATACCTAAGTAACCTCAAGATGCTTGACTCAGATAGATAAGAACAGCTAAGTAAATGATGCTGCGCTGTGCTTTCTGAGTCTTAAAGTGACTTGGGTATAAAACAAAAAGAGCCTGCAATTGGCAGGCTCCTATCTTAGTCACTCAGATGTGACGAGTATTACGCTGTTTCTGATACGGCTTGTGGTTTCTCTTCGTCAGCCAGTTCAGTTTCACCTTTACCCTTAGAGGTTTTGATAACGTAACCTGTCACAGCTAGGGCAAACACAATACCTACGATAGTTGATAGTTGCATTGGCAGACCAAAACCTAGCGAGCTGTTGTTTAAGATGAACGTGACACATACCGTGGTCATGAAGATAGCTGGGATAGTGGTAATCCAGTGCAGCTTGTTGTGACGCAGTAGGTAAGCGGACGCAGTCCAAAGCATCATTACCGCTGTTGTTTGGTTTGCAAAACCGAAGTAGCGCCAGATAATGCCGAAGTCTACTTGAGTTAAGATACCGCCGATAACGAACAGTGGAAGTGCCATCAGTAGACGGTTACGTAGCGTTTTTTGTTCCATGTTGAAGTATTCAGCAAGGATCAAGCGGCTTGAACGGAACGCTGTATCGCCAGACGTAATTGGTAGGATAACCACCCCCAGGAACGCAAGGATACCACCGAACACACCTAGCAGACCAAATGATGCGCTGTATACCACGTTACCAGGGCCACCGTTTTTCACAGCTTCTGATAGAGCGTCTAGAGAGCCGAAGAAAGACAGAGCGATAGCACACCAAATTAGCGCGATAACACCTTCACCAATCATTGCACCGTAGAATACGAAGCGACCGTTTTTCTCATTTTCCATACAACGCGCCATCAGTGGAGACTGAGTTGCGTGGAAGCCAGAGATAGCGCCACATGCGATAGTGATGAACAATGCAGGCCATAACGGCATGTCATTTGGGTTGAGGTTAGAGAACATGTCCGAAACTTGGAAGTCACCCATTACTGTGTGTTCGCTAGAGAAAGCAACGGCTGTCATTAGGCCAACAGACATAAAGATAAGTAGGGCGCCAAACAGTGGGTAGAAACGACCAATGATTTTATCGACAGGAACAATCGTAGCAATGATGTAGTAAGCAAAGATAGCAATAACCATCGTCGTCATGCTTACGCTCAAGCTTGTTTGATCATTGATGAGGTTAGTAATCATGCCAGCAGGGGCTGAAACGAACACTACGCCAACTAGAAGCAATAGGACAATGGCAAAAATATTCATAAAGTGTTTTGCGCCATTACCTAGGTAGCGACCTGTAATGGTAGGTACAGATGCACCGCCGTTACGCACTGAAAGCATGCCTGAGAAGTAATCGTGTACTGCACCAGCAAAAATACAACCGACTACAATCCAAAGCATCGCCGCAGGACCGTATAGTGCCCCCATGATCGGGCCAAAAATTGGACCAACACCTGCGATGTTAAGTAGTTGAACTAGGTAAACTTTCTTTGTTGACATTGGAACGAAGTCAACACCGTCCGATTTGGTGTGAGCTGGCGTTTGGCGTTTTTCATTGATACCGAAAATCTTCTCGACGAAAGCGCCGTAGATGAAGTATCCGCCGATTAGGGCTGCGACACAGGTTAGAAACCACATCATAGCAATTGTCCTTGGTCTTAGTTGGGTAGGGTAATTTTTTAATCTCAGGATGCATGTTATGCGTCACTTGTGTTAAATGCATTCGGTTAGTAGATGAGTGGTCGAATAGAGCACTGAGTGGTCGATATGCTGCTTGAGCGGTTTTTAAAAATGGCGAAAGGTTGATGACAGTCTTGAGCGGCTGATTTGAGTCATCAGTGGTTAAATCTGCAAGCTCAGCGGCAAGCGCCAATAATTAGTGGTAAGCTTATTTTTGAAAACAATTACTTAAGGAAGAACCATGAAAAAGGTAACGGTAGGTCTGGCACTGGCTTTACTTGCAGGATGCACAGCAACGACAGCAGATCTTGCCAAGTCGGGAGATTGGCATCAGATCGGATATCAAGATGGCATAACCGGACACACATCGCGCACGATGAGCGAGCTTCGTGAATTGGGTAGTGTTAAGCAAAGTGACTACGACCAAGGTTATTTAGAAGGTTTACGTGAGTACTGTAATCCTGCTTTTGCGTATCAAATGGGGTTATCTGGTCAGTATTACGAAGGGGTTTGTGAAGGTACTGAGCAAGCGCAAAAATTCCGCATGGAATGGCAACGTGGTTGGAATGAATACTCAAATTAATAGTCAATAAAGCCGTTGTTACACTGTCTGCATCACATAAATGTGGCAAAGTCTTCCTTGTTAAACTATGTTCATATTGCTTGATAGTGAGCACAGAAAAAAGGAATCACATTATGTCAACGCAAATGGCTGGTGGCTGGAGTCCATTTCATGAACTCACAGCAGAGAATAAAGAAGTATTTGCTAAAGGTATCGAGGGGTTTGTCGGTGTCAAATACTCCCCTTTGGTTGTGGCTACTCAAGTCGTAGCCGGACAAAACTATGCGTTTTTCTGTAATGCAGAAGTTGTCTACCCTGGAGCACAACCATACCCAGCAATGGTTCATATGTTCAGCGACCTTGAAGGTAAAGTCGGTATTACTCACATTGAACGATTGAACTACTAAATTAAGCCATAAAAGGCGCCTGACTTTTAAATAAGTGAGGCGCTTTATTGATTAAGATTGATTCGCTTGATCGATCACGACTTTTCTTAAATATCCTTGCTTGGCGTTCAGTTGCTCAGTCGCGCTTTCTTTATCCAGCCCGGTTAAAATCATCAAAATAGCTAACTTGGCGTCGTAGTCCGTTTCTTTGAGCGCCGTTTTAGCCTCTTGGTTAGTACAATCTGTTGCTTGCATAACAATACGAGCCGCTCTTGCAACTAGCTTTGCATTCGTCGCTTTCACATCTACCATTAAGTTCTGATAACTTTTGCCCAGGCGAATCATGCTTGCGGTAGTGAGCATGTTTAGTACGAGTTTTTGTGCCGTCCCTGATTTTAAGCGAGTGGACCCCGTTAACGCTTCAGGTCCAACAACGGGGCTAATCGCAATATCGGCAATATCTGCAATCGGAGAGTCAGGGTTACAAGATAGTGCTACAGTGGTGGCACCAAGCTCGTTCGCATACTCTAAGCCACCAATCACGTAAGGTGTTCGTCCACTTGCCGCAATACCAACGACGACATCGCGTTGTGTTAGCGTATTCTCTTTAAGATCTTGCTCGCCTAATGTAGGGTCGTCCTCCGCCCCTTCTTTTGCACGGAACATTGCCTCTTTTCCACCGGCAATAATACCAACGACCATCTCTGGATCTGTGCCAAAAGTTGGTGGGCATTCTGAAGCGTCCAAAACGCCAAGTCGACCACTGGTACCCGCACCGATGTAAAACAACCGACCTCCGACCTTAAATGCTTCCGTGATCTTATCAACGGCTTCAGCGATCTCAGGCAACACTTTTTCAACGGCAAGAGGAACGAGTTTGTCCTGTTGGTTGATGCGTTGAACAATATCGAGAGAAGGCAGCAAGTCGATGTCCATGGTGTCTGGATTTCGCCCTTCAGATACCAGATGGGATAAAGCTGCGATAAGTGCATCGTTCGTCATAATGAATTAAGCCTTTTTGTTTAGGATCTATTGCCCTTAATTTTTTGAATAGAGTACACCCAGTGAAGCGAGACGACTTGCCCCCGTAACTTCCGGTAAGTTGCTAGGGAGGCCGTGAATATGGCGCTGCGCAAGCCAAGCAAACGCCATTGCTTCCATGTAATCGCCATCAACACCTTTTTCTGCCGTTGTCGCAACGCTCCATTGTGGCAATAACTTGGCCAGTCGTTGCATCAAAAGCGGGTTTCTTGCTCCACCGCCACAGACCAATAGTTGAGGTGTGATGCCATGAGAAAACTTGTCGACTTCGTTGGCAATGGTAATTGCAGAATACTCGCAAAGTGTACGTTGTACGTCTTCGATTGGTAACTTGTGATGGACCATTTGTTGATGCAGCCAGTCAATATTGAACAGTTCTCGTCCGGTACTTTTAGGGGCTGGCATGGTGAGGTAAGCTTCTTTGAGTAATTGAGTCAACAAAGTAGCGTTTACCGTTCCTTTAAGTGCAAATTGTGCATCTTCGTCGAAGCTTTGCCCTTTATGCAGCGCACACCATGCGTCCATCAACATATTGCCCGGGCCTGTGTCATAGCCAATGACTGGTTGTTCTGGATGCAGTACAGAGATATTGGCAATGCCTCCAATGTTAAGCACCACAGTTGTGGAATCCTGCATCGCAAAAATGCTTTTATGGAAAGCAGGGACGAGTGGGGCACCTTGTCCACCTAGCGCCATGTCTTTACGACGAAAATCCGCTACCGTATCAATGCCTGTCTTGACCGCGATAATGTTGGCATCGCCCAATTGAGTGGTAAACGGCAAGTTTCCGGTAGGCTGATGGAACACTGTTTGACCGTGATTACCAATCGCACGAATTTGCTCTGCGACGTAACCAGACTTATTGAGCAGCTGTAACACAGCATCTGCAAATAGGTGGCCGAGCTGATGGTCAAGTTCACCTATGGCTTTTAAATTTGTTGCTTGACCGGTACAAACAGATAACAGCATGTCTTTTAGTGCTGCGGGCATTGGGTAGTCGTCGTGCGCAATCAGGCGAACATGCTCATCGCTTATTTCAACTAGAGCGGTATCAACACCATCCATACTCGTCCCAGACATCACACCAATGTACAGTTCGTTAAATTTCATAGCCGATCTCGTCAATTCTTCATTCACTTATTGTAAAGCAAATCTGAAGCGAATAACCTCATCGAATACGAGATATTCAGCCGATTTTGAGGAGAAAACATGGGACCGTTATGGGTTGACGTTGCGGGGTATGAACTGACCGCTGAAGACAAAGAAATCTTGGAGCATCCTACGGTTGGTGGCTTAATTCTATTTGCTCGCAACTATCATGATAGCGAACAGCTTCAAGCACTTACTCAATCCATCCGAAAGGCGTCTAAGCGCCCGTTTTTGATCGGTGTGGATCAAGAAGGCGGCCGAGTGCAGCGCTTTCGTGAAGGTTTCTCATTAATTCCTGCTGCTGATGAGTACGCTAAACATCAAAATGGTGAAGAGCTTGCTCGTATGGGCGGTTGGTTAATGGCCGCAGAGCTGATTGCCCATGATATTGATTTAAGCTTTGCCCCGGTACTTGACCAAGGCCATCAATGTAAAGCGATCGGTAACCGCGCATTCGGTGAAGATGCCGATACCATTCTTCGCTATAGCACTGCATATATGCAGGGAATGAAGAGTGTTGGCATGGCAACGACAGGCAAGCACTTCCCTGGACATGGTGGCGTGATTGCAGACTCACATCTAGAAACACCATACGATGAGCGCAGTGATATTTTTGAACAAGATATGGCGATCTTCAAAGCGCAAATTGATGCCGGTATTTTAGATGCCATGATGCCTGCTCACGTGATTTTCCCACATTATGATGCTCAACCAGCCAGCGGTTCTGAATACTGGTTAAAACAGGTCCTGCGTCAGCAATTGGGTTTTAAAGGTTTGGTTTTTTCGGATGACTTGACCATGGAAGGCGCTGCGATTATGGGCAGCCCAGCCGAGCGAGGTGCTCAAGCATTGAGAGCTGGTTGCGATATGTTGTTAATGTGTAATAAACGAGAAGCGCACGTTGAGGTATTAGACAACTTACCGGTTTCAACCGTGCCACTCGCGGATGGATTACTGAAAAAACAGTCATTTTCTCCAAGCGAACTTAAGCTATCTCAAGAGTGGAAAGCGGCGAGTGAAGCGATGAAACGCTTGACTAGCTAAACCTCTTGTAAAAGATTCAAAACAGCGATGAGAAGCCAAAGTTAATTATGCTTTGGCTTTTTATTTGACTGTAAACCAAAGCTTACACTAAATGTTTTTTATTCTGTACACTTGTTTTTCTTTTTTAGCCTGTTATCTTGTCGTTAAAGCTTAGTTGTCTCACCAAAGGTTTGGTTGGGTGTAAAAATAAATATACAGGTTAGAGTTATGCAGAAAAGTGAGTTGAGCAATATTAATATTATCGAAGAACAGGTTCTTATTACTCCGGAGGAACTAAAAACCAAGCTTCCTTTGAGTGAAAAAGCACGTCGCTTTATTCAAGAGTCTCGTCAAACTATCGCTAATATTATTCACAAGAAGGATCACCGCCTGCTTGTTGTATGCGGTCCATGTTCTATCCACGACGTAGAAGCGGCGAAGGATTACGCAAAGCGACTTAAAGCACTCTCTGAACAACTAAGTGACCAACTGTATATTGTTATGCGTGTTTACTTTGAGAAGCCGCGCACCACGGTCGGCTGGAAAGGCCTGATCAATGACCCACACCTAGACGGCAGTTTCGATATTGAACACGGTCTGCATGTTGGACGCGAACTTCTGGTGGAGTTGGCAGAGATGGAAATCCCGCTCGCGACTGAGGCTCTAGACCCAATTAGCCCACAATACTTGGCGGATACTTTTAGCTGGGCAGCCATCGGTGCTCGTACGACGGAGTCACAAACTCACCGTGAAATGGCAAGCGGCCTGTCTATGCCAATCGGTTTTAAGAATGGCACCGATGGCAGTTTGGCAACCGCAATTAACGCGATGCAAGCTGCGTCCTCTAGCCACCGTTTTATGGGAATTAACCGTGAGGGACAAGTCGCACTGTTGACCACCCAGGGCAATGCTAATGGACATGTGATCTTACGTGGCGGCAAGCAAACTAACTACGATTCGGTATCAGTCACTGAGTGTGAGCAAGAGATGGCGAAATCTGGTCTTGATGCTTCATTAATGGTGGATTGCAGTCACGCCAACTCACGTAAAGATTACCGTCGCCAGCCATTAGTCGCGGAGGATGTGATTCATCAAATCCGTGAAGGCAATAAATCTATTATCGGTCTTATGATTGAAAGCCATATCAATGAAGGAAATCAATCTTCTGACTTAGCTCTTGAAGAGATGAAATACGGTGTATCTATCACTGACGCATGTATCAATTGGGATTCAACTGAGGCACTATTACGTCATGCACATGAAGAGCTAGTGCCTTTCTTAGAAAATCGTCTAAAGGCTAATTAATACAGGATTTAAGGAACATCAATGGCAGTTGAACTTAACGCATTACGCGATCAGATTGATGCAGTCGACAAGCAAATGTTGGAGCTATTGGCTCAGCGTTTAGCGCTCGTAGAGAAAGTTGGGGAAGTAAAAAGCGAACATGGTTTGCCAATTTATGCTCCAGACCGCGAAGCGGCGATGTTAGCTTCTCGTCGCGCTGAAGCTGAAAAAATGGGAATTCCTCCACAGCTTATTGAAGATATTCTGCGTCGAACAATGCGTGAGTCTTATGCCAGCGAGAAAGATTCCGGTTTTAAGTGTTTGAACCCTGATTTACGCTCAGTTGTTATTATTGGTGGTAATGGTCAATTGGGTGGCCTGTTTGGGCGTATGTTCAAATTGTCGGGCTACCAGGTCAAAGTTCTCGGTAGTAAAGACTGGGATCATGCGGATGAGATTCTAGACAACGCGGGTTTAGTCGTGGTCACGGTGCCGATTCATCTAACGGAAGGGGTGATCGAAAAACTGGGGAACTTGCCGCAAGACTGTATTCTGTGTGACCTGACTTCTATCAAATCGAAGCCTCTGCAAGCAATGTTGAATGTGCATCAAGGTCCTGTGGTTGGTTTGCACCCAATGTTTGGCCCAGATGTTCCGAGCCTTGCCAAGCAGGTTATTGTGTACTGTGATGGCCGTGGTCACGAGCATTACCAATGGCTATTGCAACAGTTTGGGATTTGGGGCGCAAGCTTGTGCCAAATCGATGCACAAGAGCACGATCATGGCATGACGTTGATTCAGGCGCTGCGCCACTTCACGTCGTTTGCTTACGGTATGCACCTTAGCAAAGAGAATCCGAACATCGATCAGTTGTTGAAGTTAAGCTCGCCAATCTACCGCCTTGAATTGGCGATGGTGGGACGACTGTTTGGTCAGGATCCGAACTTGTACGGTGATATCATTTTCTCTTCTCAAGAGAATATCGATATGATCAAGCGATTCCATCAGCGTTTAGGTGATGCAGTAGCGATTCTGGATAGCAGAGACAAAGCGCGATTCATCGAAAGCTTTAAGCAGGTGAGTGATTGGTTTGGTACTTATTCTCAACAATTTATGAATGAGAGCCAAAACTTACTCAAACAGGCGAATGATAATATTCATCGCGGCTAATCACGGGTCATTTAGCCGTGCAGAGTCCGAAACAAAAAGAGCAGCGTAAGCTGCTCTTTTTCGTGTTGATGGACAAATCAGTTCGTCGCAGTATTACTCGTATCTTCACTTGATACTGTGTTGATACTGGTATCGCGATAGGGTGAATTGGTTAAATTGACTTGTAGACGTACAACGTTATCAATCAATTGAACCAAAGGTCCCCATTTCACTTTTTTCTCTTTTTCAAAGACGTCATTGAAGTTTTCTGGCGTCCACTCCATTAAGTATTGAGGGTTGAGTGCTCGTCCGAGGAAGCGTACTTCATAGTGCAAGTGTGGCCCTGTGGAGTTGCCAGAGTTACCGCATTGAGCAATGATGTCGCCTTTACTAACAAACTGACCGCTTTTCACTTTGAAGCGTTGTAGATGAGCAAAGGAGCTCATAAAGCCAAATGAGTGACGAATGGTGACATAGTTACCATAACCACGATTGCTCGGGCGAACGGTTTCCACCACACCGTCAGCCGGTGCCAGGATCTCTTCTCCTCTTTTACAAGTCAGATCGATACCAGTATGAACATGCCTCTTACCTGAAATCGGATTAATACGACTGCCGTAAGAAGAAGAAATACGTTGGTATGTGACTGGACTGTCATTTGGTATCAAACGGAACATCGTCGCTCGAACAGCAGAATCGATAGCGGCTGCGTCAATTCGCTCCTCTAACCCCATGCTGTTCTCATCGATCATCAACTCTTCGTCTGCGAGACCTAAAACCGATTCAACGTCGAATACCCGTTTGCCCAATAGCTGAATTTGATTGTTTTTGTCCGTCAAAGACTGGGAAAGCGAATGATTGGTATCAAGCTGTTCTTCGTAAAGAGCCGTCACTTCGGCCTTTTCACTTTCCAGTTTGGCGATGATTTGTGTTAGTTCGTCTTTATTGTGCATCTGCTGCTGATTAAGGTACCACGCGCCACCAACGACGGCGGGTAATGCCAATACTGAAGCAAATACTGCTAGGACCGAACTGCGGCCCAAATAGAACTGCTGATCGCCGTCTTTCGTCGGGATCTGCATGATGATTTTTTTAGACATAGTTATTGTTACTTAAATAGGCGTTCATTTATTTTTCTCCTAAAAACCAGAGAGGTGCTCTAACTCTCGATTCAGAAGGTCGTTATTGCCTACATTCAATTCTATAAATCGTTTTAGTTGGCTAATGCTTTCGATGTCTACCTTAGCGATCTTCAACCTAATCTCACACTTAGAGACATTCACAATTTGCGCTTTTAACGTAATCACTTGTTCGGATTGATCAAATGAAAAAGTCACATGGACTGGAAGGGTTGGATCCAAAGCCTCAGTCTCTTCCACTTTCATGAGTAAACCATGCAAGGAAAGATCTTGAATCCTAGCTTCAATTGCCAAGTCACGTTGTTCTATCTTAGCTGGAGCTTGATGGAGAATACGTGAAAAGCGTCGTCTCTCTGTCATATGAATATTCTCGTCAGGTCGTCAAACAGAATTGAATAGTATATCAATACGAACAAAAAGTGTTCGATTGTTGTTTGAAAAGTGTCGAGGTCGCTACAGAGTGACGTAAGTGCAATGTCATGTTCTTAACGAACGAGACGGGCTAATGAGCTCTTTTTATAACAAAGAAAACAAAGGCCGCTATGATAGCGGCCTTTGTACAAATTACAATCAAACTTTGTGGGTTGCGATTACTTCGCAATACGCTTGTATTTGATACGGTGTGGTTCTGCGGCTTCAGGACCCAATGTTTTCTTCAACCAATCCATGTACTCTGTGTAGTTACCTTCGTAGAAGTTAACTTGGCCTTCGTCACGGTAGTCAATGATGTGGGTCGCGATACGGTCAAGGAACCAACGGTCGTGCGAGATAACCATTGCACAACCAGGGAACTCTAGTAATGCTTCTTCTAGAGCACGCAGTGTTTCAACGTCAAGGTCGTTGGTTGGTTCGTCGAGTAGCAACACGTTGCCGCCCGCTTTAAGAAGCTTCGCAAGGTGGACACGGTTACGCTCACCACCCGATAGTTCACCAATAATCTTTTGTTGGTCACTGCCTTTAAAGTTAAAGCGTGAACAGTATGCACGAGCTGGGATTTCGAAGTTGTTGATCTTAATGATATCAGCACCTTCAGAGATCTCTTGGAATACGGTTTTAGAATCGTCCATGCTGTCACGGAACTGATCGACAGATGCTAGTTTTACTGTATCGCCCATCTCAATTGTGCCCGAGTCTGGTTGTTCAGTACCACTTAACATCTTGAATAGCGTCGATTTACCTGCGCCGTTAGCACCGATGATACCAACAATTGCACCTTTAGGGATGCTGAATGACAGGTCATCAATTAGAACTCGACCGTCAAATGACTTGGTCAGGTTCTTCACTTCAATAACCTTATCACCTAGACGCTCACCTGGTGGGATAAATAGTTCATTGGTTTCATTACGTTTTTGATGATCAGAGCTTTGCAGTTCTTCAAAGCGAGCCATACGTGCTTTTGACTTCGCTTGACGACCTTTAGGGTTTTTACGTACCCACTCAAGCTCTTTCTCGATAGTCTTTTGGCGAGCACTCTCTTGGGAGGCTTCTTGTTGTAGACGAGCGTCTTTTTGCTCCAGCCATGAGGTGTAGTTGCCTTCCCATGGGATACCTTCACCACGGTCCAGTTCTAAGATCCAGCCCGCAGCGTTATCTAGGAAGTAACGGTCGTGGGTGATGGCTACTACGGTACCTGTGTAATCCACTAAGAAGCGCTCTAGCCAAGCCACTGATTCTGCATCTAGGTGGTTGGTAGGTTCATCAAGCAGTAGCATGTCTGGCTTAGAAAGTAGCAAGCGACAAATAGCCACACGGCGGCGTTCACCACCTGATAGGTGCGCAATTTTTTGGTCCCATTCAGGTAAACGTAGTGCGTTTGCTGCACGCTCAAGCGCATTTTCTAGGTTGTGGCCATCTTTCGCTTGGATAAGGGCTTCTAGCTCGCCTTGCTCTTTTGCAAGTGCGTCGAAGTCTGCATCTGGTTCAGCGTATGCTGCGTAGACTGCGTCCAAACGTTTCAGAGCGTCAGCAACGTCAGCAACCGCTTCTTCAACAACTTCACGAACGGTTTTTGATTCGTCTAATACTGGTTCCTGAGGTAGGTAACCTACGTTTAGACCAGGTTGTGGACGCGCTTCACCGTCGATATCCGTGTCGATACCTGCCATGATACGTAGCAGTGTGGATTTACCTGCACCGTTCAGACCTAAAACACCGATTTTCGCACCAGGGAAGAAGCTCAGAGAGATGTCTTTAAGAATTTGACGCTTAGGTGGCACAATTTTGCTCACCCGCGACATGGTATATACGTATTCAGCCATTGCCGATCGTTCCTAAATTAACTGTCATTCAAACCCATCATTTTATACCAAGTGCTTTGTTTTTGTTACCGCATTGCAAGAATTTCCCTAACGAATGGATTTCTTATTTTGAGCTGACCGGAAACTTACACGGTTAGGGTATACACTTTTGTTATTCGTTAAGAATGACGAAGTGTTTTCTATGCGAGTTAGAAACGCTTTGTCTCCATCGTCTTAAAAGTTTGACGAGTACAATTTTTAATACACTAAGTTGCTTTACATGGACATCTGCATTCTGTGTAAATAGATGCATGTGTGAAAATTGCCTTAACATCACATGAACTCTAACAAAACTAGGCTTTAGGGCAGTATATGTCTGGGGAAAATGACACAAATGAGATTCAACGTATCTGAATTGGCTAAAAACGTATGCTGCGCCGCCGCGTTGTGTGCTATGAGTTTGAGTGCTAATGCCGCGCTGAGTTTGGAAAAGCAGCGCGAAGTATATGAGCAAGCTCAAGATTTATTAGATAAAAATGACATCGATGGATACCTTTCGATTCGTCCTAAAATTTCTAACTATCCACTAACGCCTTATGTGGATTACCGCACTTTTATTAGACAGTTACCGGAAAAGTCACCACAACAGGTAAACGAGTTTATTTCTGAGCACGAGTCTTTTCCATTTTCTCGTCGAGTTCGCGCTCCATACCTCAATCATCTTTATAAGCAAAAAGATTGGAGAACCATTACTGAGTTTCAAAAAGTCATTCCTAGTGGTGAGCGTTACCAATGTATTTTCTACGTAGCTCAGTTAAAGCAAGGCAAGAAAGTCGCGGCGTTTAAAGGGGCTGAACATATGTGGTTACGTGGCATCAGCATTGCTGATGAGTGTGACCCATTATTTGCAGCATGGGACAAGGCGGGTGAGCGTACCGATGAACTGATTCTACAGCGTATGTTACTGGCGTTTGATGCTCGTAATGGCGGTTTGATGAGTTACTTGCTCAAACTGCCTAAATCAGCGCAGGCAAAGCAACAAGCCAAAGGAATGAAAGCGTTGTTTGATAATCCTGCAAGTGTTGCGGAATTCGCGAAGAAAAAACCTGCGAATGATTTTAATCGAGCGCAAAGTGAATATGCGTTAGAAAAGTTGGCTCGTATGAACACTAGCCAAGCACAAGGTGCGTACGATGCCGTCATTAAAGGACAGAAGTTTTCTCCAGAAAAAGCGCAAGAACTTGCCGACTATATTGCATTTCGATTGACTCGTACGGAGTCTGAGTCATTAGCTAAATGGCGCGATGATAAAACGAAAACCAGTCAGTACTTACCGTTGATTGAAACGCGCATCCGCTTAGCGATTCAAAATGCAGATTGGAAAGGCGTACAAGAGTGGATTGCTGTTCTAAATAAAGAAGAACAAGCCACGCTACGCTGGCAATATTGGCTTGGAAGAAGTGAAATTGCGTTAGGTGATGACATCGCGGGGAAACAGCGTTTAGCAACTCTGCTTGGGCAACGAAACTTCTACAGTGTGGCTGCCGCCAATGCAATCGGACAATCAATCAAATACCCAACGCATACGGTTAAGTTGGATAAGAAAGTTGTTCAACCCTATCAAGACTCGTTAGCTCGTATCGAAGAGTTGATCGCGACGGATAAAATCGCAGCAGCGAAGAGTGAATGGGCACACTTACTGCGCCGCGTAGGAAAAGATGAAAAGGCGATGTTGGCGGCTTATGCATCATTTAAACGTTGGCATAACCTAACGGTGACCGCGAGTATTCAAGCGCAGATGTGGGATAATATCGAACTTAGGTTCCCAATAGCACACCGCTGGTGGTTTAACTTTTATGCGAAAAAGCACAACATTGATCCCGTCACGATGATGTCTCTCGCTCGACAGGAAAGTGCGTTAGATGTTGAAGCCCGCTCTCCAGTTGGCGCTCGTGGTCTTATGCAGATTATGCCTGCGACGGCGAAGTACACGGCACGTAAATATAAGTTGAGTTATCAAGGTACGCAGGATCTCTACAATGTAGGAAAAAATATCGAAATTGGTAGCCATTATTTGCAAGGTTTATTAGAGGATTACGATAATAATCGTATTTTTGCTCTTGCTGCTTATAATGCAGGTCCTAACAGAGTAAAAACGTGGCGAGAGCGTACCCAAGGAAAAGTGGATGCTTATGCCTTTATTGAGGCAATTCCATTTAAAGAGACGCGCGGTTATGTACAAAACATCTTGATGTTTGAAACATACTATCGTGATCTTTTGGGTATCGATGGCGCGTTCTTGAATCAACATGAGATCAATACCAAGTATTGAGTGAGGTAACTTGATGTCGCACGAACCCGAGTACAAAGACTGGCAACAGATTATTGAGCTAATTCGAACAAGTATGGGCACCCAGCAAGATGACATGCTGTTAACTATGCTGATGTCACGTGATGAGAGAGAGTCATTAATATCACGCGTTAATATAATTAACGAACTTCTTAAAGGAGAATTATCTCAACGTCAGATCAGTCAGATGCTTGGTGTGGGCATTGCCACCATTACTCGTGGCTCTAACGAACTAAAGTCGAAATCTGATGAAGAAAAAGACAAGTTGAAAGTCTTGTTAGAACAAGTTGCGGTATCTAAGTAGACAGTATATCCAATTTGCTTTTAGGCCTTGGTGTTACAATTGACTAAGATAACGTATTACAAAGGGCGGAAATATCCGCCCTTTTGCGTATCTAGAGAATAGGCTGAGTGTTATAAATTTGAAGGAAAGTGCTCAGGGTTTGTGAATGGAATTAAAGCCAGAATCAAGGCTTGGTGATAGACCGAGCTTCGAGTTAGCTGGTTTTGGGTTAGCAGGCTAATAGCGCCACCTTTCTGTTTGATGTTATCAGTACCAAACACTTCGTCCATTACATCTCCCAACTCATTCGCATCCTTGAGTTTTTCCAAGACTTTTGGCGGCAACATTAAGCTTGCAGAACGAGATTCACCGCGGTGAGTCTCTGACTCAACCACCATCCAAGCAAACGTCACGTTTGCTTCAATTCCCGCTTCGAGACCGACATAGTAATCCGCGTTTGGCATCTCTACTTTTGCGTTTTTAACGCGGTTTAGCGCACCACGATGAGTTTCTTCATTCGTCATGGGCTGATCTGCGACCTCACTCGGTACACTGATGCCAACGAAGTTGAACTCTTGATACGGAAATGCATTACGAAATGCACTTTGAACTGCATTAATTTTGGCTGGGTTTAGCGATGCGATTACGACTTTTTGGGGTGCCATGATCTTTTTACTCACTGGTGTCTATTGACTCAATTTTACTTGCGTAGGCTTTACGTTCTCACTCGGGTAACAGCCTAATACTTTCAAGTGCTTAGTGATTTTTGTTAGCTCTTCAAGTGCCTGTTGCATTTCTGTCGAAGCAAGATGTGATGTCAAGTCTACGTAGAACATCTCTTCCCACGGGTTCCCCATAATTGGGCGTGATTCTAGCTTGGTCATATTGATGCCGTAACGTTGCAGCACTAATAGTGTTTCAACCAATGAACCTGCCTCTTGGGAGGTCGACATGATCAATGTGGTTTTTGCTGGAATCTGAGTAGAAACTTCAACCGGTTTACGAGCAACCACGATAAAGCGAGTATGGTTTTCGGTTTGGTTTGCGATGTTGCCTTGAATTGCTTGCAAGCCATATAGCTTACCGCTTGATGCATTACCAATTGCAGCTACATCATCACGATCCATCTCTTGGACTTTCTGCATTGCATCTGCTGTGCTCGCGCAGGACTCCAGCTTTACTCCTTTCATACGGCTTAAAAACTCACTGCACTGTTGGTGTGGCTGAGGGTGAGAATACAGCGTTTTAATATCTTCCAGACGAATGTCTTTTTTCGCAACCAAGCAGTGTTCGATTGGTTGAGTTAGCTCTCCAACGATGTAAAGCGTCGTGTGTTGTAGTAAGTCATACACTTCATTAATAGAGCCTGAGCTGGTGTTTTCGATTGGCAGAACGCCATAATCAGCATGGCCAGATTCAACCGTTTGAGTCACTTCTTTAAAGTGCTCGCAGTTGAGCTCGATAAGCTCCGTATTTTTACGACTGAAGTATTCGCGACTTGCCAAGTGCGAATAAGAGCCTTTGGTTCCTAAAAAAGCGACGCGAGCAAGTGGCTTACGGCTTTGCTGTGGGTTAACGAGATTTTGCAGATAACTTTGTTGAAGCAGAACTGAGTCTTCAATGATGGTATGGAAAAGTTTGGTGATGTACTGCGCGTCAAGTTCGTATTTATCTTGGCCATTAGAAATCAGCTTGACCAATAATTGCTGTTCACGGACGGCGTCGCGAACAGGCTTTGAGGTTTGTACTTTGCTTTTGGCTACTTCAATGCTGAGTTTACGGCGCTCAGACAATAAGCTGAGAAGTTGGTCATCCAACTCATTCAAGCGTAAACGAATTTCTTCGAGGGAAATAGGTTGGTCAGTCATCAATTCTTTCCTTATAAAAAAGCCTCCCGATTTGGGAGGCTTTCTGTTTGTTTTTGACTTTTCTTTCACAAACGAGTTCGCCCCTCCAACTATGGGAGGAAAAAGAAGTCAAAAATAAACAGTGAGGTTAAATGCATAAATAGTGCTTAATTTATGAGTGTTTAAACACAATAAGCAAGGCTGGGGAGAGCGTCAAGCAAAAAAATAGCGCCTTTCGGCGCTATTTCCTCAATCTGTTCAGTTTACTCTTCTTCTTCCACTAGCTCAGGCTTACTTGCACGTCGAGCTTCAGGTTTGTGGGTCAGCTTGTTCAATTGTCGTTCTAGTTTTTGCTCCACTTCGTTGATAGCTGCGTAAAGATCTTCGTGAGTTGCTGAGGCAATGAGCTGGCCTTTAGGAACTTTGATAACCGCTTCGAATTTCTTCTGTTTGTTTGGTTCCTCACTGAAAGTTGCTTGGCAACCAATTAGGTCTACTTGCCATTTCTCCAGTTTTTTAAATTTGCTCTCAATATGAGCTCGGATTGCAGAGGTGATTTCGATGTTTTTGCCAGTGATATTCATTGTCATAAGTGTTTTTCCTCTGTTGCATCCCTCATGGGTTGAGTTCAGATTACCGCTTTAAGCATAAAAAAATGTGATTCAGATCATTATTTTGCTCGGGTTTTTTATGATGAAAAATGAATGTGATCTCACTCAAGAACTTCTGAGATTTATCGTGAAATTGCTTGTTATCGGTTAGTAAATCCGTAGATTGGATAGAGTACTCAGCTGAAAACGGCCTCGTTTTTAGGGAAGTTTTACGGCCTAATATTTGAGGTGGTTAAAATTTAACTACACGTAAGGTGTGATGACGATCACTGAGTCTTTCCAATGAATCCATTTAAAAAGCCGCTTACTGTACAAGCGGCTTTTTACTGTCTGGCATTTGGCTGACTTTTCGTAGCGGTATCATGAAAATGGGGTCTTTTGGGGCTAGTGAAACCCTTTCTAGACTTTTGACTTGGTCCAAACTTTCTAGTTGTTTGTATATTATGTAGTAGCGATTAATGCTTGTGACGTACCCAACCGTTGAGCTTAAACTTTTCCGCATAACGACTTCCACGTTATTAAACCAAACATTAGGATCGTAACCTTGTTGGGCTGCACGCTTACGAATACGCTCTACATTGCCGGGGCCCGCATTGTAAGCCGCCAATGTAAAGTAGAGTTTATTTTGTGCAGTAATATCAGGATCACTGAAGTACTGCTTACGCAAAAAAGCTAAGTATTTCACTCCAGCATGAATGTTGTTTTCTAATTGTCGAACATTTTTGATATTGATATTCGGATCTTGAGCGGTGCTGGGTAGGACTTGCATTATGCCAACGGCACCTCGGCTTCCAACTAGGTCGTTATTAAATCCTGATTCCTTGTAAGCGATTGCAGCGATCAGTAAATAGTCGATATCGTATTTCTCACCATAGCGTGAAAATAGCGCTGCGAGTTTTTCTAGTTGAGCAATTTTCTTAGGGTTAAGAGCTCTGTTCAACCATCCCGTGTTATCGATGTATTTACCGTAAATAACGTTACCGAGTAGTGTCCCAGAGCGAGACTTCTGGATGAACTTATTCACGACGGCTTTTAATTTGGGACTATTTTCTCGCATTGCCCAAGCAATTTTGCCATTTTTGCGGATAGGGATTTTTTTGTGCACCCGAATATCATCCATCACTTTCAGCCAAAGCTTGGCTTTATGGCTATCGAGAACAATGGCTTTGACGTAACCATTGTTGAGCATTCCGACCAGCTCATAATCTTGAAGTGTTTCTTCAATAAAGTGCACGATAACAGGCGGTAAGCCTTTTTTGTTTAGTTTCTTATTTAGTGTCTGAATGCTTTCAAAGTAGCTAGAGCTGGCGCGTACCCAAATCTCTTTGCCGCTCAGTTGTTCGATTTTCGTCATCGTTGGTGTGCTTTTGTTTGTCACTACCCACTCTTGAATGTCAGTGAGAATGGGTGAACTGAACTCCACTTTCTGTTTGCGCGTGTCGGTAATAGTCAGGTTGGCGACAACTAAGTCACCTGAACCGTTTTCTAAGGCTGGCAGTAGCTGGTCGCGGGCAACAGGAATAATTTGTACGTTAAGCTTTGGTTTGAGTTTACGAAGGTCTTTTTCGAAATGCGCCAGCAATTCCGCGCCTATGCCTTTTGGTGTGCCGCCCTCAATGTAGTAAAAGCCTAAATCAGCAGAAACTAAGACGCGCAGTACATTCTTCTCCTTGATGACATCGAGGTCCCCAGTATAAGGAGGCTGTTTGAGCGGCGAGATTTGCAGTGCGCAAACGGAAGCAGACAATAGGAGCAGCATAACTGCGCAAAGCTTAGATATCGTCACGTTCACATCCTTTTTATAAAGGGGGGAGGAGAACTTTAAGCATATGTGGAGCTAGGAAGATCATCAAGAAAGGGCTGAATACACTATTGAGAGTAATAAAAAACCGCCACGGTAAAAACGGTGGCGGTTCAGTTTAAAGCAAGTTCAATTACTTCACAGGGTTGAGCTCGATAAGCTTTTCAGTTCTTGCTACGGCGTCTTCCAAACCAAGTTGCTTATAGGCCTCTAGCTGGATAGTCAGTGACTTACGTGCAGCTTCTGTGTCTGGATACGCTTTTTGTAGCTCTTGGCTGCGATTAATAGCAGCGACCCAAGCTTCACGGCGAAGGTAGAAGTCAGCAGTCGCTAAATCATAGTTCGCTAGACGGTTTTTCAGCGCAACCATACGTTTTTGTGAATCTTCTGCATATGGGCTATTCGGGTAGCGTTGAAGTAGTTTTTTGAAGTCATCAAACGCTTTTTTTACCGGTTCAGGATCGCGATCGCTTCGATCTACGCTGAATAAATCATGCATAAAGTTACGATCTTGCGCCATGTGGCTTAGACCTCGCATGTACAGCACCCAATCCATCTTTTCATGGGTTGGGTTTAAACGCATAAAGCGAGAAATGGTTGCCAAGCCCAAAGCAAGGTCGTCGTTTTTGTAGTACGCATAGATTAGGTCAAGCTGCACCTGTTCAGAGTAGGCACCGAATGGGTAACGTGAGTCTAATGCTTCCAGTTTCTCAATTGCAGAAAGCCAATTACCACTTTGAAGAGAAATCTGTGCGTCTGCATACAGTTCCGAAGGCGGCACATCAGGAACGATTTCTTCTTTGCTTGCACATCCAAACAGAAGGGATACCGCTAAAAGGCCTGTTAAAGTCTGACGTTTCATATCAGGAGTCTGTTCCTTGAATCTAAATATTTCTTAAGCTGCCGTTACTTTCTTTCCAGTAACAGATACAATGACGTAATAGTCTATTTTTTCACAGTCGTGAGCATTAGTCTCACAGTTTTTAAAAAAGTTCGATATGGCTCAGCAGATTGTATTAACAAATACCGTAAAAGATAGCCAGTTAGGTCAACGTTTAGACCAAGCTATCGCCGAATTATTCGCGGACTTCTCTCGCTCGCGCCTAAAAGAGTGGCTGCTTGATGGGAAAGTTCAAGTTGATGGTGAAGTTGTCACTAAACCTCGTACCAAAGTAATGGGTGGCGAGGAAATTACATTGCAAGCCGAGTTAGAAGATGAAGAACGCTGGGAAGCGCAAGATATCCCGCTAGATATCGTCTATGAAGATGAAGATATTATCGTTATCAACAAACCTCGTGACTTTGTGGTTCATCCGGGCGCTGGTACGCCTGATGGCACTGTACTTAATGCGTTGTTGCATCATTACCCTGATATTGCAGAAGTACCTCGTGCAGGTATCGTGCACCGTTTGGATAAAGACACAACGGGTTTGATGGTGGTGGCGAAAACCGTTCCTGCACAAACTCGTCTGGTTCGCGCACTGCAAAAACGTAATATTACTCGTGAGTACGAAGCGATCGCTATTGGTCGTATGACTGCGGGCGGTAAAGTGGATCAACCTATTGGTCGTCACTCTACTAAGCGCACGCTTATGGCGGTGGCACCAATGGGCAAACCAGCCGTAACGCACTACCGTGTTGCTGAACGCTTCCGCGAACACACGCGTATTCGCTTGCGTCTAGAAACGGGTCGTACGCACCAGATTCGTGTGCACATGTCTTACCTTCAGCATCCGCTGCTCGGTGATATTGCATATGGTGGACGTGCTCGCATCCCGACAGGTGCGTCTGAAGAGCTAACGGCAATGATCCGGGGCTTCGATCGCCAAGCATTGCACGCAGTAATGCTGCGCTTTGAGCACCCAATTACGGGCGAAGTTCTTGAGTTTCATGCTCCAGTGCCTGATGACATGGTTGTGATGACTGAAGCGCTTCGTCAAGATACAGAAGAGCACGGCTTACCGGAAGAATTCTAATATGAAGACGATCATTCCGAATTGGCCAGCGCCTAAAAATGTCAAAGCTTTCGCCTCAACACGCATAGGCGGATTTTCGACAGGCCCTTACCAAGGGCTAAATTTAGGTACTCACGTTGGGGATGATTTGTCTTTAGTAGAGAAGAACCGAGCTTGGTTGGCGCAACAGGCAAGCATGCCAAATGCGCCAATCTGGTTAAACCAAACGCATTCAACCGTTGTGGCTCAAGCAAATGAACCAACAACACAGGTGCTTGATGCTGATGGTGTATTTACTTCTTCAAGCCATGTTGTTTGTTCAGCGATGACCGCCGATTGTTTACCTGTATTATTGACTAATACACAAGGTACGCAAGTAGCCGCTGTTCACGCAGGTTGGCGCGGCTTAGCAAATGGCATTGTCGAAAATGCGTTAGCGTTGTTTTCTGGTGAAGTGATAGCGTGGCTTGGCCCAGCAATTGGCCCTCAAGCCTTCGAAGTGGGTGAAGATGTTCTGCAAGCTTTTGTTGATTTTGATTCACAGGCGAATCAAGCATTTGCTCCACGCGATATCGACGGTAAATGGTTTGCTGACATGTCGGTGCTGGCAACGCAACGTCTAAACCGAGCTGGTGTGACACAAGTGTTTGATTCTGGACTTTGTACTTACCAAGATAAAGCCTCTTTTTACTCTTATCGCCGTGATGGTAAGACTGGTCGACAAGCAACCTTTATTTGGATCGAAGACTAGCTATAAGCACCAAAATGCTAAGATGCATACTACTATTTTTGCAAAGCTATCTTTATTCATTCACTCCCTTGAAATTCCCCTCCTGAGTATCCATCTTTCTAACTGTCAAAAGAATTTCCTTTAGTTGAGGTTAGGAAGGTAGATATGCGTCTTGATCGATTCACAAGTAAGTTTCAAATCGCTATCTCTGATGCTCAATCACTAGCGTTAGGGCGCGATCATCAATATATCGAGCCAGTTCACCTCATGGTGGCTTTGCTTGATCAAAATGGCAGTCCAATTCGTCCATTGCTTACTATGCTGGATGTGGACGTAACGCATTTACGCTCTAAATTGAGTGAAATGTTAGATCGATTACCAAAAGTCAGTGGCATCGGTGGGGATGTTCAGCTCTCTAGCTCGATGGGCACATTGTTTAACCTGTGTGACAAAGTGGCGCAAAAGCGTCAAGACTCCTATATCTCGTCTGAAGTCTTCCTGCTTGCCGCTTTAGAAGATCGCGGACCATTGGGGCAATTACTCAAAGAGATCGGCTTAACAGAGCAAAAAGTCAGCCAGGCAATCGAAAAGATCAGAGGTGGTCAAAAGGTCAATGATCCGAACGCAGAAGAGCTTCGCCAAGCATTGGAAAAGTTCACCATAGACCTTACCGAACGTGCAGAGCAAGGTAAATTGGATCCGGTTATCGGCCGTGATGATGAAATCCGTCGTACTATCCAGGTATTGCAGCGTCGTACTAAAAACAACCCTGTGATTATCGGTGAACCAGGCGTAGGTAAGACAGCAATTGTTGAAGGCTTAGCGCAGCGCATAGTTAACAATGAAGTACCTGAAGGTCTGCGTGGTCGCCGTGTGCTATCACTGGATATGGGCGCACTGGTTGCTGGCGCGAAATACCGTGGGGAATTTGAAGAGCGTTTAAAATCAGTATTGAATGAACTTGCTAAAGAAGAAGGCAACGTCATCCTCTTCATTGATGAACTACACACTATGGTCGGCGCTGGTAAAGGTGAAGGCTCAATGGATGCGGGCAACATGCTAAAACCGGCATTAGCTCGTGGTGAGCTGCACTGTGTTGGCGCAACAACATTGGATGAATATCGTCAGTACATCGAAAAAGATGCAGCATTAGAACGTCGTTTCCAAAAAGTGCTGGTGGATGAGCCGACCGTTGAGGATACCGTGGCGATTTTACGTGGCTTGAAGGAGCGTTATGAGCTTCATCATCACGTCGAAATTACTGACCCAGCGATTGTTGCTGCGGCGAGCTTGTCACATCGCTATGTCTCCGACCGTCAGTTGCCGGATAAAGCGATTGACTTGATTGACGAAGCGGCTTCAAGCATTCGTTTACAAATTGACTCTAAGCCAGAGTCCTTGGATAAGCTTGAGCGTAAAATTGTCCAACTCAAAATTGAGCAACAAGCACTAAGTAACGAGCACGATGAAGCGAGTGAAAAGCGTTTGAAAGCGCTTAATGAAGAACTCAATGAAAAAGAACGTGAGTACGCTGAACTAGAAGAGGTTTGGAATACAGAAAAAGCAGCTCTTTCTGGCACTCAACATATTAAGTCTGAGCTTGAACAAGCTCGTATGGACATGGAGTTTGCTCGCCGTGCTGGCGATCTAAACCGTATGTCGGAGCTTCAATATGGTCGTATTCCTGAACTTGAGAAGCAGTTAGATCTTGCAACCCAAGCTGAAATGCAGGAAATGACGCTATTGCGTAATAAAGTAACCGACAACGAGATTGCAGAAGTACTTTCTAAGCAAACCGGCATTCCGGTATCCAAGATGCTAGAAGCGGAAAAAGAGAAACTACTTCGTATGGAAGACGTGCTGCATAATCGTGTGGTAGGGCAAAGCGAAGCGGTCTCTGTTGTATCGAATGCCATTCGTCGTAGTCGAGCTGGGCTTTCTGATCCAAACCGACCAATTGGCTCCTTCTTATTCTTAGGTCCAACTGGTGTGGGTAAAACAGAGCTTTGTAAGACACTTGCGAGCTTTATGTTCGACAGTGAAGATGCGATGGTCCGTATCGATATGTCTGAGTTCATGGAGAAACACTCAGTGGCAAGGTTGGTTGGTGCTCCTCCAGGCTATGTCGGATATGAAGAGGGTGGTTACTTAACTGAAGCGGTTCGTCGCAAGCCGTATTCGGTAATTTTGTTAGACGAAGTAGAGAAAGCGCATCCGGATGTATTTAACATTCTGCTGCAAGTTCTCGATGATGGGCGTTTAACGGATGGTCAAGGTCGTACTGTTGACTTCCGTAATACGGTTGTGATCATGACATCGAACTTGGGTTCATCTCGTATCCAAGAGAATTTCGCAACATTAGACTATCAAGGTATCAAGAGTGAAGTGATGGATGTGGTCAGCAAACACTTCCGCCCAGAGTTCTTGAACCGTGTTGACGAAATCGTGGTGTTCCATCCACTTGGTCAAGAGCACATTAAGTCCATTGCTTCTATTCAATTGGAACGTTTGGCGAAACGACTAGAGGAAAAAGGCTATCAACTAGAAGTTTCCGACAAAGCACTCGATTTGATCGCTCAAGTTGGTTTCGATCCTGTGTATGGTGCGCGTCCTTTAAAACGTGCAATTCAGCAGAATGTCGAGAACCCGTTAGCCAAATCAATTCTTTCTGGTGAAATCGTTCCAGACAAGACAGTGCAGCTAATTGTTACTAATGACCAAATTTGTGCTCATCAATAATTGTATGGATACAGTAAAATTGAGATAAAAATCACACTAAAGGGGCCGTTTGGCCCCTTTTCTATAGTTTTTTAGAGTCTTTTGTCTGTTTTCTATACGAATAAACTAAAAAGGTGAGTTTTTTTAAAAAATGCACTTGTGTTCTTTAATGAACTCCCTATAATGCGCCTCCGTTGTCACGGGAAAGCAAGTGAAGCGGAACCTAAACAACTACGGTTAGTGAGTTAAAATTAACTCGCAGATAAATAACTTAAAAAAGTGTTTGACACGATAAGTTATCTAGCTAAAATAGCCGTCCACTTTGAAGAGAACTTCGAAGTGTGCTCTTTAAAAATATAGACCTATCAATCTGTGTGGGCACTCGTTGATGATAATCCAATTAGAAGCTTAGGCTTCAAGTTAGGTTTCAATGATACGAAGTGACCATTGAATCTTCGGATTCAGCACAGTCAATTCAAACATTACTTTATGTAATGTTCAGTATTCATTGAGCCGAACAAAATCTTAAATTGAAGAGTTTGATCATGGCTCAGATTGAACGCTGGCGGC
>NZ_JAWOUT010000013.1:0-153495 GCF_033339515.1 Vibrio sp. 2130-1 | reverse complement strand
ATGAGTAGTTTTACAGGCAAAGCCGAAACGGATGATAACCACCTACTGAAGTAGGTGGTTTAGGGCTGAAAATAAAATGAACAAAACCATTCTTGCGTTACTCGTTACCTGCTCAGTTTCGGTATCTGCGGCTCCTTATGTAGGTCTGGAATATGGACTAGGCACCACTGACCATGACTTGGAACCTCACTTTTCAGCTGAAAATGTAACACTTAACCCAGAACTTGAGGATGGTATTTTCTCAGGTTTTATCGGTTACTCGTTTAATGACAATTGGGCAATTGAGTTAGGTTACAGCCAGTTTGACCTTGATGACGGCCGTTCTAAGAACCTTGGTATCAAGACAATTGATGGCAAAGATTACCATCATGAAATAGATTGGGATTCCTCTATCACAGCCAAACAAGTCTCGCTAGCACCAGTGTTTAGCTATGCATTAAGCGATAAATGGACAACAAAATTCAAAGCGGGTTTAACTTACACGCAATATGACGCCAAGGTTGCTCAACATCAAGAATATGAGCTTGTCGCGAATGACGATGTGGAAATAAGCAACACGCTTTTCCATAGCTCGGAGAAAAGCAACGAGTTAGGCGCAATGTTCTCTGTGGGCGCGGAATACCAAGTGTTGCCAAAGCTCACCATTGGCGCAAACGCTAAATACCAACTAGACAGCTACGCAAACACTGCATCCTTTAACGTAGGCACAACTTATTACTTCTAATATAAGGAGATGATAATGAAAAGAGTATTGTTAACATCCATGCTTGCTCTACTTTCAAGCTCGGCTTTCGCCGCGTTTAATGGTCCAGAAGTCAGTGCAATCAATACGGTGAAAGAGGCGCGCAACGCAACGGACGACAGCGCTGTAGTGCTAACCGGGCATATTGTCCAATCATTTGGTAACGAGACTTACTTGTTCAAAGACAACACTGGTGAGATCGAAGTAGAGATCGACAACGAAGATTGGATGGGTCAAGAGGTGACACCAAAAGATACCGTAATGATTCGAGGAGAGGTTGATTCAGATTGGACAGCTACGCAGATAGACGTTGAGACCATTCAAAAACGTTAAGAAGTTGACTAATACCTCAACAAAAACAACACAGCCACATTTTAGTGGCTGTGTTAAGCAATAATCATGGAAAACGCTCGTTTAGCTAGTCAAGCAAGGACAATCTTGCGGTACGACTAATCGTATACTCTTAGGCTGAACATCAAATCTAATGGTTCTCGAATGATAAGGTTCCCCATCTAAATTAAGAGGCAATGGATTCGGGAAGTCTATCTCCAACCAGCTTGCTTTAGTGTACTTCACAAACTCTCCTTTCTCACTCGGGTTATTGATCTCGTCGATTACTTTAGGCAGCTCATGAGGTAAAAATGGGCGCACCAATGTTAGATCCATCAGCCCATCATTAATCATCGCTTTTGGAGCTAACTCTTGCCCACCTCCAGCAAGGCGCCCATTACAAAACGCACCGAGCAACATTTCTCCCTGATACGCACCACCTTCAATCGTTATTGTTCCGTCATATGGTTTAAAGCCAAGTGCTTTTACAACACCAGTTAGCGTGTAAGCTCCGCCGCCAAGAAAGTTTTTGAGTTCAACAGGCGTTTCTGCTGTAACTTCTGCGCCAAACCCTGCTGTTGCCACGTTAATAAAGCAGCGATCGTTCGCTTTGACGCAATCGACCAAAGCGGACTGCCCCTCAACAGCAAGAGATAAAGACGCCTTAATGGAATTAGGTACTTGAATAGCGGTAGCAAAGTCATTGGCGGTACCAAGGGGAATAATGGCTAACTCAGGGCGTTTTTCTTCGTCAATTTGAATAATCGCAGAAGCCGCCTCATTGACGGTCCCATCGCCACCAGCGACAACAATACGTTCAATGCCTTCATCAACCGCTTCTTTCACTAGCCGCGGCATGTCTTGAGATTCCCACGTCACACGCACCTGTACGTCGATGCCTTTTTCTCTCATTTTCATGATTGCATCTCTTAACTCTGAATTCCCAGCTTTTTTTCCGTTAAGGATGGCACGTATTGTCTTTTTCATTGCACTTCCTATTGGTTGATGACTTTTCCTGCTTGCTTAATCTGTGAACGCAACCACTGATGGGCGCTGTCGTTTGTGCGACTAGGATGCCAGATTGTACAAAGCTCATACATTTGTTCATCAAATGGCATTGATAAAGATTTAACATGATAGGTGTTATTGAACAAGTTGATCATCGACTCTGGCATTAAACCAATGTATTCACTACCACAAATAATTGGGAGCATTTCTAGTACGCCTGAGGCTCGATACTTAATCTTTCTCTTATCCAAGTCGACAATGTCATCGGCGTTTAACAAGCTCTTACGACTCTGCCACTGCGAAACCACTACGTGTTCTTCTTCAAAAAATTGTTCAGCCGTAATCTCGTCATTCAGGCGTGGATGCGCTTCGCTACATACCACCACCAAACGCTCCGTAAGTACAGTTTCCAGTTTTAGCACCGTTCTTGCTCTTGGTGTGATATCAATGATCAAATCGTATCGTTGTAACCGCAGATCACTTTCAAAATCTTCCGTAAAAAGCGGATGTACTTCTAATGCAACATTTGGTGCCGACACACGGATTTGTTTCATGACTTGAGGTAGCAACTCAAAGCTTGCAACGGACACACAGGCAATAGAAAACACTCTATTCGACACTTTAGGGTCAAACTCACTAGAGGCCGATAATGTCGAAGTGAAATTTTGTACTGAAGCTAGAAGAGCAGGATAAATATCCATCGCAAACGAGGTAGGCTCGACACCTTTAACGCAACGATGAAACAATGGATCATCGTAGATATCACGTAGCCTTGCTAGCGCTTTACTCACCGCAGGCTGGGTGATGTTTAAGCGCGCCGCCGCCCGAGACAAGTTACGCTCTTCATAGATGGCAGTGAAAATGGGGATAAGATTAAGGTCGGTCGGTTTCATGCTATTAAATTTTTCAAAAGTCACTTTCTCTATTTTAATCTAACAGCATGATCCTTCACGTAGCCAAGTGCAATAAATGGGCGGTATCGCTTGTTTTAATGAGTTTTAACTCAATTTTGACGCACTTCATTCACTATATAAACTGGCACCGTAGTGCAACGTAAAGCTTGGATTAGGCTTTGCCTAAGTAAGGGGTAAGAAACTCGCTGACTTCCTCGCCGCATAAACCAATTTCTACCTCAATACCGGCTTGTTTTAGAATATCGATACCTCGACCACTGTTGCGCGGATCTGGGTCCAACATGGCTACGACGACTTTGCCAATACCGGATTTCACTAATGTCACCGCGCAAGCTGGCGTGCGACCTACAAACGAACACGGTTCGAGCGTAACGTATGCCGTCACCGATTCTAACGAGCCTTGATATGCATTCAGCGCTTCTACTTCCGCGTGGTTGCCACCAATAGCTTGAGTATGACCTTCTGAAACGATTTGATTGTCTTTCACTAACACGCAGCCAACCGGCGGGTTGGGTTGACATTCAGGAAGCGCATTTTTGGACACTTCCAATGCGCGGCGCATAAACTCTTGGCTCATTTGAACTCTATTCTCTAATAAAAACGAGGCGCTATATTAGCGCCCCGTTTTATTCATTGCCATCTCTTCCAATGACTTTGTCCAGTTCTGGTAACGCTCGTGGAATACGGAATTTAAAGCGTTGTTGTTTGGTCTGGATCTTGCGCCACATCGACTTCATTAAATGAGCGCTATTTTCACCATTTTGCATTCGCGACGCACTTTTTTGCCACGATTCACTCGAATCGGCTTTGGTCATTTCCAGCTCTGCCGTATTTAAACGCAATTGTTTGTACAATACGGTCCTTGCTTCAGACCAACGTTTAGCCTTTAACAAACGGTGGAACGTCAACCATGCTGGTGTCGGTCTGTTGCGGTAGTAACGTTTAATGGCTACCAATGAAACAGTCACAAAACCCAACAATACAAGCGTGGAAACAATCCATGCAAAATACGTTTTGATGAAGGATTTCAACGTGTGCTTCGCGGCAAATGTTTTGCCCTCTAACACCACCGTTTCCACTTGCTGAGTCTTACTGTTCCACCAACGGAACTCATAATCTGGCAGGGTTAATTCACCACCTTGTTGAATCACATACACGCTCTCTTCTGTGCGTGTTGACTGGTAATCACCACGAGTTTGCGTATCCGTAAGACGGTGCGGTTGAGGATACGCTTGGTAACGGGTTGTTGATTCTCCTTTCAGCAAGTCTGGTAACAACACAGAAAGTGAATCTTGAGCTGAAATAGTGATTTTACGCGTGATTGCATCCCCAACTTTGAGTGACTCAGTGGAGGTTTCCCACTCTTGCTTTACCTCTACATCTGTTGCAGAAAACCAAGGTGTCTCACCACTCAGCAGGCCCGATGGCAATACGGTTTTGAACTTAATCGGCTGCGTGTAAAGTGTGCCTGACACCTTCTCGCCGTCCGGCGCAGACACCTGAACGCCCACTGCGACAGGTGGAATCACAAAATCACCAGAAGCTTGAGGATACAAAGTCACTTCCCAGCGTTGACGCGACCAAGTTTGTCCCTCTTTTTGCTCAGTAAAGTTGGTTGCTAGTTGATTACGCTGTTTGGCGATAACATTGGGTATTTCAATATTGCCAATTCTCGTACCACCCGTAAACCAACGCGGCGTTGCCACTTCGATGGTTAAAATAACTTGCTCATTGACGCTAAAACTTGGTGTTTTCCTCTTCTCTCCAGCCATTGGTTGTTTACCAACCCACGCTTGTAACTCAACTCCATGCTTTCGTTGAACGTCACGAATATCTTGAGCCAACACACTACTGCTCAGGAGGAAGCCGAAACAGATAACTAACCACAAGGGTAAAGCAAAGTGCGTAAAACGGTGGCTTTTCATCATTGCACCGCCTCCTCTGTATTTTCGTTCGCAGTAGAGGTTGATTCTCCGGTTTCTATTGAACGCAATTGAATCTGAAACTTCGCATTTAAGAAGTATTTAGGATCCGCTTCGACTCGCTTTAACCATTTGTCGGCTAATTCTTGGCTACCTAAGATGTCGTCTGCACTTAACGTTTCTTTAATCATCAACTCCGCTGACGTTTTTTCATCCGCCCCTTCTGCGGTTTGAGGGTTATCGCCTAGCTCGGTTGATGCTTCTTGCTCCGTTCCTGCCTGACTCTCACTCATCCGGTTGATGTCCTCTACAATACCACCAATCACTTTCAAGTTATGCTCAACATCCGGTCTTAGCCTCTCGCTCAACGTTGGCTTGTTGGCTAGGGATTTTAACAAGTCACGTGCAGCCAAATATTCACGCTGACGCGCCAATGCACTCGCCGCATTATAAAGACCGTAATCTCGAACCTCTTCGGACGGGTCGTTTTGCATTTCCAAAAACGCACTGTGCGCGAGCTCAAACTCGCTAGCGTAGTAGTACGCCGTGCCTTTGCGTAATGGATCGACAAAGTGTTTTGCAGCTTCTAAATACGCTTGTTGGTTGAACAAACGCTGTCCTTGTTGGTCTGGCGTCAGCCACAAATCCCACCACCATTGCGCCACCTTGTCGAAGGTCGTCACTTTTTGCACAACTTGTGGCTGCTCGGCTTTAACAGAAATGTTCTCCGCCATTGCACTGGTCGGCATCAACAGTGTACCGCTCACCATCGCAATCACACACCATTGCACTAACCACCCTTTTCTAAACCACAGCATCATGATCAACGCGATTGGAAACAGAAGTTGATAACCCATGTCTTTCCAAGGCATTGAAGATTCGCCATTAAGCTGCATATTGCGCTCAACGTATCGGTTCAGTTGCTCGATATCACTGTTATCGACGGTCACTTCCATTAATCGACCGTTGGTCTGGCTGGCCAGTTTTTGTAGAGAATCCAAATCCATTGGGTTGTTACTCACAATGTCAGCGTTCCCTGTCGCAAGAATTAACAGTTGATAAGGTTTGCCCGAGAAATACGCTTGGTATTGCTCAATCGTGGCAGGATTAACGCCATCACTCACCAACAGAACGGTAGAGCCTGGTTGACCTTGCAATTGTTGGTCAATTAATGGCAAGGCTTTTTCGGCAAGCTTACCTTGCACGGGCATAATTTCTGGCGTAATGGCCGCCAAAAACGGGTCAAATACTTTGCTGTCTTGAGTTATAGGCATCGCGACATGAGCACTGCCCGCGAACACGACTAAACCCGTTTTTCCGCCTTTTCGCGCGGCTAGCAAATCGCGTATTTTCTGTTTGGAACGCTCAAGGCGGCTTGGTGGGAGATCTTTTTGCAGCATCGAGTCGCTGTTATCAAGCACCACAAGCATAGAGGCTTTATCTTCGCCAAAGGGAGAAGATTCTCGTTGCCATGTTGGGCCTGCACAAATCACAATGGCGATGAACACAATCAGCATCAAGAGCTTAAGCGGCAGTTGCTTACGCCAGCCTCGCTCACCTATCGTCAAAGCATTGCGTAAATGTTCGGGCAGAATATCCTTCCAGCTTGGCTTGCTTTCTTCTCGCCAGCGTAACCACACCAAGAAAAACATGGGTACCAAAGCCAGTAACCACAGTGGTCGAATAAAATGAAACTGCGTAAAGAATTGCGTCCAACTAAGAGAATCAAACATCGCTCTCTCCTAATGATGATCGTGTAACAGCCTTTCTTTTGAGTGTTGCGACGCTGAACGCGAGCAAATGCATGATGACCACTAACGCCATCAAGTAATGATGAAGGCTTTGTTTTGGGCGGTATGTAGTGCTTTCGTAAAGTTGAGGTTCCAGTTTGCCAATTTCGTCGTAGGCAGCCGATAGTTCATCACGGTTGAGTGCTTTAAACGCTTCACCGCCGGATTCTTTCGCAATGCGATGAATCGTCTCCATATCCAACGCGGTTTCACCTATCGTTTCCGGATCGCCCATCGCAATGACGTGTACTCTCACGCCTTTGGCTTTCGCCACTTTCGCCGCATCAATCGGTTCAACAAAACTGCCCGTGTCGTTACCATCGGTTAATACAATCGCGACTTTTTCACGGTTTTGGTCTTGTTCTAAAGCACCACGCGACTTATCGCTTTGCTCAAAAACTTTAATCGCTAAGCCAATCGCATCACCAAGATGGGTACTCTGCCCTGCCATTGCCACATCGGTTTGGTTAAGCAGTTCGAGCCACACTTTTTGGTCTGCGGTAAATGGCGTTTGCACGAAAGCAGCATCACCAAAAAGCACCAAGCCTAATCGGTCACCTTTACGAGACTGAACAAACTCCGACAGCACTTCTTTTGCCGCATCAAGACGAGAAATTTTTTCGCCTGTACGTGAGGTGAAATCTGGCTCGGCCATGGAGCCCGAAAGATCCACCACCACCATCACATCGCGACCTAAACTCTCGCGAACTTGAGGCTCGCCTAACACGGTGGGTTTTGCCATCGCACACACCACCAAAAGCCATGAGAGAATTAACGTTGCTCGTTGCCACCAACTCGGGGTCAACTGGCTTGCACCTTCTGATGGCGTCTCGCCAATCGCTTCCACCAGCTGACTAAAAAACGGCACTTTGATCGCCATTTGCTTAGTGCGATATGCAGGCACCAAGTAGTACACCACCAACGGCAAGGGCAAAACCAGAAACCACATTGGGTGAGCAAATTCAAAACCAGACAAACCAGTTATCGATGCAAGAAGATCATTCATGTTGACCTCCCTGATGTGCTTTGCGTTTCAATCGTGGTGATTTCTTTGCCGCGCTTTTTTGAGCATCACCACGGTGTTCACTCACCCAGTTTTTCGCACGAGCAATTAGCGTTACACGATCTTCGTTGGTTAGCGTAACGCTTGGGTCGACAATACTTTGTAGCCAGCGCTTTGAAAGCTCATCGTTAAAGACCACAAGCGAGTTTGCTTGAGAATCTTCGGTTTGCGGATACAGCGCATCGAGCTTGCGCAGAAAGGCGGTATCAAACAATTTCGCGTTGCGGCTATCAATATGAATCAGCACTACTTTAAGCACAGAGAACAATACTTTTGGCATGTCTTTGTCGCTCGATTTGATTTGCGAAATCGCCATTAGAGCTTCTTTTCGGTAACGATTATGCCACCATTGCCGAGCCAATCGATATGCGAAATATACCAATGCAATGAGCACAACCGCCGCTAAAATTTTCCAGCCAATAGTTTGCGGGTACCAACTCACGCTGGGTGGTACAGCCACATCATGCAGCTCTCTGAGTATGTAGGTACTCGGAGGCGTAGGAAGATCACTCATTTAACGCCCTCCTACCAGTTTTTGGAATTGTTTAATGTGCTCACCTGTCGTATCGAGTTCGATGTGCGGAAGGTGTTTCATCGCCATAAGTTGAGAGAGTGATTGACGCTGTAAGCTAGTTCGAGCCTCAAGCTTTGCGCTCGCAACTTCTACCTTTGCTTTGCTGTCTAAGTTGAGTTGATACTGCCCATCACCAACCACCCATTTCGATTTTGCCAAATCGTCTGGTAACGTTTGTTCTAATGGGTCACTAACCATCACTGCGAGAACATCATTGTGCTGTTGCAGCTGTTTAAGGTGATCAAGATGGTGCTCCTCGCAGTCGCTCCAGTCGCTGATAAAAATCAAAGTGGATTGCTTGAGCTTCATGCGTTTAATAAGCTCAATCCATTGACTGAACGTTACTTTTTCGGAATTGCGGGAGTCCACATTGAGCGATTGATTGGCTTTAGCGAGACGTTTAAGTTGCGCCAGAAGATCGTTTTGCGAACGCTGTGCCTTGCTGTGAAACAACGCCTGCTGGGATGCGATGACAAAACCGACTCGGTCGCCATCTTTTAATACTCGCCACCCACACATCGCTGCGATCTCTGCCGCGACAACTGATTTCATTACTTGCGTCGAAGCAAAAAACATTGTGCTTCTCTGGTCGACACACACGATTACGTTGCGATCTTTTTCTTCTGTATAACTGCGTACATGCGGCTTACCCGTACGCATCGTAACTTTCCAATCAAGGTTACGAATATCGTCACCCAATTGGTAATGGCGCAGCTCTTCGAAGTTCAATCCACGACCGCGAAACAACGAATTGTGTCGGCCAGAGAGTACGCTACCCGCCTTTAGGTGAGGAAGTAAACTGAATGATCCTGCTTGTGCTTGCAGACGTACTAAACGAGCGTAATCGCAGTACAAGCGGGGATCCATCCCCTGTGATTTTGGCGCAAGAGTTGGCTTAGCCATAATGCCTCCCACTTACCCAATTTCTACACAATCTAGCAGCTCTTGTACGACTCGTTGGTGATCGACTCCGTCTGCTAGTGCGTCGTAGGTCAAAGAAAAACGGTGGCCCAATACAGACGGAACCATGGCACGCACATCGTCAGGAGTCACATGGTCACGTCCTTGCATCCACGCATACGCACGAGCGCATTTGTCGAGTGCGATGGAAGCACGAGGACTAGAGCCAATCTCAATCCATTTTGCTAAGTTTGAATCGGCATAACGCTCTGGCTTACGAGTCGCCATCACTAACGCAACGATGTAGTTTTCCACTAGGTCCGATACCACGATGTTTGGTAACTGACGGCGCGCTTCTAGCACCACGTCTGGCTCGATGTGTTTTGGCGTAATAATTTCGCTGCTGGTTTCCGCACCCAATTCTTCACTGCGCACCAAACGAATGATGTCACGTTCGGCGTCATCTTCTGGATAATCGACGGTAACCTTCATGATAAAGCGGTCCATTTGCGCTTCTGGCAGCGGGTACGTGCCCTCTTGCTCTACAGGGTTTTGCGTTGCAAGCACCATAAATAAGTCTGGCAATACGTGAGTTTTATCGCCTACCGTGATTGTGCCTTCGGCCATGGCTTCAAGTAGTGCCGCTTGTACTTTGGCTGGTGCACGGTTGACCTCATCAGCAAGTACAATGCTGTTAAAAATTGGCCCTGGTTGAAAGTGGAGTTGCGGCTTACCTTCCAGCTCTTGATAAACCTCAGTGCCCGTCACGTCAGATGGTAAAAGATCCGGCGTAAACTGGATTCGACCAAAACTGGTGTTTAACAAGTTCGCCAACGATTTTACGGAACGTGTTTTTGCCGTTCCCGGTAAACCTTCTAGTAGAATATGCCCATTTGTTAATAACCCGATGACTAAAGCTCGAACCACGTGGCTTTGTCCAATGACGCTTTTTTCTGTTTGTTCGATGAGTTCTTTTATCGCTTGTTGTGCGTGGTTCATAGGATACCTTTTCAATGGTTTAAGCCGTCTTTTCGATAGTTAAGTATAAGAACAAATGAAATAACTTAAGGTTATATTCACTATGTTATCTTTGCGGTTCTTGAGATTGGAGAAGCTGTGCAAGACCAACCAACATCGGTAACGCATAATCAAAGAACATTTTGATTCCCGAACACAAATAGTTTAGACCACTCTCACCATTCGGCGTTTTGATCAAACGGTTTTTTGGGCACTCACCCCAACAATAAGGCAAGTAAGGGCATTGCTTACAATACGTCGGCAATGAATCGCGTTTTGCCATGCCAAAAGTATATTGTCTTGTAGAGAAGGCCATTTCATTCAGTGAGTGTTCATGAATGTTGGCGAGTTTGTATTCTGGATACACATAGTGGTCGCAACTGAACACATCGCCATTGTGCTCAATCGCCAACCCTTTGCCACAAAACTCCGCCGTCACGCAAAGCTGAGACGGTTTCCCCATTACTTGCGCCACCGCGGTTTCAAACAGATTAACCAGCACACGGCCAAGATCGTTATTCACCCACTCTTCAAAGGTCGCCATTAAAAAGCGTCCCCAGTCTTCAGGGTCGACTGACCAATCCGTTACAATCGACATTGGATGCCCCGGTTTAGCCAGATCACTGCCTTTGGTTGGGATCATCTGTTCGTTCCAAAACTGCGGCGCGGTTGTTTGGAAGTTGTTGGCTTCTACCACTGGCGCAAACTGAATATAAGTCACACCCAATTCTTGGGTTAAAAATCGATATACTTCGAGCGGGTATTTCGCATTGTGACGATTCACCGTGACCAACGCGTTGAATTTCACGCCATGCGCTTTGAGCTTATCTACCGCTTTCATCACGAGATCAAACGTTGGCTTACCGCTGCGGGTTTTGCGATATTTGTCGTGCAGCTCTCGTGGTCCATCAATCGACAAGCCAACTAGGAAGTTGTGCTCTTTTAAAAACGCACACCACTCATCGTTTAGCAAAATGCCGTTGGTCTGAAGGTCGTTTTCAATGCGAACGCCTTTCGGCTGATATTTCTTTTGCAAAGCTACGACATTGCGGAAATAGTCCAACCCAAGCAGCGTCGGCTCCCCGCCCTGCCATGAGAATACAATTTCTTCGCCATCCTGACTTTCGATATAGCTTTTCACGAACGCTTCCAGTGTTGCGTCGTCCATTTTTGGCTGCTTTTCTTGGTGCAGTAGATTTTCTTTATGCAGATAAAAGCAGTACTGACAATCGATGTTGCACTTTGCTCCGCCTGGCTTTGCCATCACATGGAATCGACGGTCATACGCGCCCAGAACAGGCGCTTTAGACGCCGTTTTAAGAGGAACAATAGGCATAGTAGTAGAATGGCGAGGGGAAATCTTACTCATACGTTTCTCACTATTACATATACCCAAATAACCTCGTGAGCGCTGTACAGCAAAAGTGAAGCTATTTGGGTATATAGCGCTCCAAAAAGCGCTATATAATCTTAATTTACTTAGAAGACTTAGGTACGAACGAACCTGCTTCCATACGAGGCGGGAATTCTTTGAATGTACCCATCACCTCTTTCACTGTATCCATTGCTGGCATCATTAAGAATGAACGCTCGTACATCCAACGAGAATAACCCATGCCTTGATCGCCTCGTTCAAATGGATCAATGCTCAAGTCAAAGATCAGTGGCACACGAAGTTTAGTGAACGGCTTACGCCATACATCCATACCCGTTTCATTCTCTTGAATCATAAAGTGGAACTTGTACTTTCCTTGGCGCAATGCCACAAGATCGCCGTCGTCGCTCCAGTAAACGAACTCATTTCGTGCGGATTTGTCTGACTTACCCGTTAAATATGGCAGTTGGTTGTAACCGTCTAGGTGAACTTTGTAGTCCATATCGCCAACTTTTTTGCCTTTTAGCAGTTCGTCTTTAACTTTGGTATCACCTGCCGCAGCAACTAGTGTCGGGAAAAAGTCCTCTAATGACATCATGCCGTTGAATGTTTTACCTGCCTCAATTTTTCCAGGCCATTTAATCAACATTGGCACACGGAAACTCCCTTCCCAGCCAGTGTTTTTCTCTGAGCGGAACGGTGTCATCCCTGCATCCGGCCACAAATCAACCATAGGGCCGTTGTCAGTGGTGTAAACAATGATTGTATTGTCATCCACACCTAACTCTTTGATCTTGTTAAGTAGCTGACCGATTTGGTCATCGTGCTGCTTAACACCATCCGCGTAGAAACCGGCACCTGTTTTACCTTGGTATTCTTCAGGAACATGTGTGAAGTTGTGCATGCGAGTGGTGTTAAACCAAGTAAAGAACGGCTTGTCCGCTTTTACTTGTTTTTCTATGAAGCTTTCTGCGGCATCAAGAAACTCACCATCAACATTTTCCATACGCTTACGCGTAAGTGGACCGGTATCTTCGATTTTGCCGTCAGCGTAAGAATGGATAACGCCACGAGGGCCAAATTTCTTCTTGAACTCCGGATCTTTAGGGTAATCCACGTTCTCTGGCTCTTCTTCTGCGTTCAAGTGGTATAGGTTGCCGAAGAATTCATCAAAACCGTGGTTGGTAGGAAGATGCTCGTCTCGGTCACCTAAATGGTTCTTACCAAATTGTCCGGTTGCGTAACCCATTTGCTTAAGCACGGTTGCAATCGTCGGATCTTTTTCCGAGATACCTTCCGGAGCGCCTGGTAAGCCCACTTTTGATAGACCTGTACGTTTTGGCATTTGACCAGTGATGAATGCAGAACGGCCTGCTGTCGAGCTTTGCTGTGCGTAGAAGTTAGTGAACTTCGCACCCTCTTTAGCAATGCTATCGATGTTTGGCGTGTTGTACGCCATCATGCCTTGGTTGTAGGTACTAAGGTTCCAGTAACCAACATCATCACCAAAGATGACAAGAATGTTGGGTTTGTCCGCTGCATGTGCAACTGCAGATGCAGCGCCCAAAGCTAACGTACATGCGTTAAGTACGAGTTTTTTACTGCTCGTTTTGGTCGCATTTTTCATATTATCTCCAAGAGTTCGCTAGTGCGTAAAAAATGGTATTCGCTTTTCAATACCATTGTTGATATAAGATAAAGCACTAATTTCAGGCGATAAATGCAGTCAAAATTAGTTAACCTATAAATTAAATTTATGAGTGACGTTATGGACTTGAATTTGATCCAAACTTTTCTTGTTGTTGCGGAGTTTCAATCTTATACAAAAGCCGCGGAACAATTAGGGCTTACACAACCTGCTGTGAGCGCTGCAATAAAGCGTTTAGAGCAAGTCGTAGATAAGCAGTTATTCGTTAAAAAAGGACGAGGGATCGCACTAACCTCCACCGCTTATCAATTACTGCCGCAATTCCAGCAAGCGGTTAATATTATTGACAATGCGATATCTGATAAAAATCATTTTGAAGTGTGTTGTTCGGAAATTTTGTTGCACATTATGGACCCGATAAAGAACACTATTTTTTATGAATCACCACCCGAAAAATTCCTATTATTTGAGCTGTTAAGACAACAAAAAGTCGATCTAGTAATCGATACGGTGATCACGAAAGATGCAGCGTTTATTATTGAAGATGCCTATGAGGAAGAAGCCGTGGTTATCTGTCGTGAGAACCATCCCCGTGTACACGGCACGCTCACAAAAGAGCAATTTTATGAGGAAACTCACTGTTTATTTTCAGGAAAATGGAACAACATGTCGGGGTTCGAGCAACTAGCAAAGGAAACAATTCAAGAAAGAAAAGTCGACTTGATCACATCTTCGCTAGCGGGCATGGCGCTGTATGTCGCCCAAAGAGACAGTTTAGGGATCGTGTCTCAATCTTTTGCAAACAAGTGGAGCAAAGCGCTCAAACTTCAAATTTTGCCCTGCCCCATTTCGATACGCTCTATCCCTTACAAGTTCGTCTACCATAAGCGAGAGGTAAACAACCCAGCCCACATCGCTCTACGTGAAAAAATCAAAGCCAACTTAACGGCAGCCCACTACGAACCAATTTGTTTATAACTCTTGTCAATTGAAGCGTTAGGCGTTTTCGTCATCAAGCTTTCTACAAACCTGAATAGATAGAATTTTACAGATAAAAAAGAGGCTCATTTTAATGAGCCTCTTTCTATATGTGATACTTCACTTAGCTTTTCCTACTTATTTGGGTTCTCTTTTAGTTTCTCCATCACTTGATCGAGCGAGAAGCTTGCTGCTTTTTGCCTTGGTGGGAACTCTTTAAACGTTTCAAGGAATCTGCCTACGTAAGCTTGCGCAGGAACAAGCATGTAAGCACGGTCTAGCATCCAATCGTAGTAAGTGTTAGAAGTGATATCAGCCACTTCGTAAGGATCCATACGCAAGTTGAAGATCTTAGGAACACGAAGTGTGGTGAATGGTTCAGCCCAAATACGCAACGTACCTTTTGCTCGTTGCTCCATAAAGACCAGCTTCCATTTGTTATAGCGAAGTGCAGTTAAGTCTCCATCATCTGAGAAGTAAAAAATTTCTTCTCGTGGGGCCTTATCCTCTTTACCAGTCAAATATGGTAGGAAGTTATAGCCGTCTAGGTGAACTTTGAATTTCTTACCATTCGCACTATAACCTTTGAGCAATTTCTCTTTGATATTGTCATCACCCGCGGCAGCAACGAACGTTGGCATCCAGTCCATGTGATGCATGATATCATTCGAAACAGAGCCAGCTTTAATTTTACCCGGCCAACGTACCATCGCAGGAACTCGGTACGCACCTTCCCAGTTGGTATTTTTCTCTCCACGGAATGGCGTTGTACCTGCATCTGGCCACGAGTTCATGTGTGGGCCATTATCGGTGGAGTAAAAGACGATTGTGTTGTCTTTAATACCCAAATCATCCACTTTTTTCAGTAGCTGACCTACATGGTTATCATGCTCGACCATACCATCTGCATACTCGCTGATACCTGTTTTTCCAGAGTTCTCTTCTTTCACATGAGTACGGAAGTGCATACGAGTTGCGTTCCACCAGACAAAGAAAGGTTTTTCAGCCTTGACGGCACGATCCATAAAGTCGAGTGCCGCATCTAACGTCTCTTCATCCACGGTTTCCATGCGCTTGCGAGTTAGAGGTCCTGTATCCTCAATTTTGCCATCAGCGTACGAACGGATAACGCCGCGCGGACCGAACTTTTTACGAAACTCAGGATCTTTAGGATAATCGACGTTTTCTGGCTCCTCCTCGGCGTTCAAGTGATAAAGGTTGCCAAAAAATTCATCGAAGCCGTGATTAGTAGGAAGGTGCTCATCTTTATCACCTAAGTGGTTTTTACCAAATTGCCCTGTCATATAGCCCATCGGCTTCAGCATTTCGGCAATGGTTGCGTCCTCTTCCTTCAAGCCAAGATCAGCACCTGGAAGCCCCACTTTACTCAAACCTGTTCTAAGAACGGTTTGGCCCGTAATGAAAGTAGAACGGCCCGCTGTACAAGATTGCTCACCGTAATAGTCAGTGAACATCATGCCTTCTTTGGCGATACTATCTATATTTGGTGTTTTGTACCCCATCAAGCCAAACGTGTAAGCACTGAGATTGGACTGGCCAATATCATCACCCCAAATGACGAGAATATTTGGTTTCTCTGCTGCGATACTGCTACTTGTCGCACCGATTAAAGCGGCGGCAAGAATCGCTAATCGGCGTTTAACGCCATATTTCGCTGTCATATAAACCTCTGTGTGTATTAGAAAAGTGCTTCCTGCAACAGAATGTATAGTTCACAAATAGCGGATAAGCGAATTTACTAAATGAGAATTCTTTCTATCTTTGCCTAACATTACACCGTTATTTGTAGCTAATACGCACTCCAATAGCACTTTAGTTCAGAGCGCCATCGCACCATTCATCACTACTGGTAATCTCAAGTATTAAGATTGTCTACGCATATCACAGTGCTCATAAAGTACCTGATTGCTTTTACATAAATATTAATGATAATACGTTTTACTACTATTAATAATTAAGGTACCCGTGTGCTTGACTCCAAGGTTTCAAATGGAAAAACTTCCCAATGCCAACACAACGGCGTTCACCATAATGATGAAGAGCTATTACTAGATAAGCGCACTCACTCTGTGGTACTCAATTACTTGCCAAACAAGAAATCTGTTCAGTTAACAAGCATTCAATTTAAGCTGCTGCAAACTCTCACTCACCATCAAGATCAAGTACTTAGTAAGCCTTTTCTTTACGAAACAGTACTAAAACGTGAATTTACTGAACATGATCGAGCACTCGATATGCACATGAGCAGAATGAGAAAGCGTCTAGTTCACGAAGGCGTTCCAACAGACAGAATTCAGACAGTCCACCGCCAGGGTTACATTTTCAAGCGCTCAGACAATCAACAGAAAAATTAACGCTAATTGGCCCAACTTTTGGTAATTGACCGCTTATTTTGCTTTAATTAATGCAAATTCGAATCACGTAAAATAACTCAATGAATTTGCGCTTAATTTTTACACTTTGCATTGCTACTTTGTTTGCCGGCTGTGCAACCTATGCTGGTCTTAACTATGACCAACTGTTTGGTCCACAGCTCGTGCGTGAACGCACAGTTGACGTGGAAACCCCTCAAGCAAACTTCTTCCAAAGCGAAGTTAAACCCATTATGGATAACCGCTGTGTCGTCTGCCACGCGTGCTACGATGCACCATGTCAGCTTAAGCTCTCTTCTGTTGAAGGCATTGACCGTGGTGCGAGTAAAGCACTGGTATATGAAGGAACAAGACTCACAGCCGCAGCACCAACACGCTTATTCGAAGATGCAGAAACAACCCAAGAGTGGCGCGATGCGGGTTTTCATCCGGTTCTCAACGAACGTGATCAAAGCATGGCAGCCAACATTGACGCAGGCCTTATCGCACGTTTGCTACAGCAAAAAGAGCGCCACCCATTGCCTGACCAAGTCCAGTTAGAAGGCTTTGACTTTTCGATAGACCGAGAGCAAACCTGTCCGACGATTGAAGAATACGAGCAATACCAAAAGGATAACCCGACCTGGGGAATGCCTTTTGGTATGCCAAACCTATCAAACAGTGAATACCACACACTCATGACTTGGTTGGAAAACGGCGCAATAATGAACGTTCACCAACCTGTTAGTGAGAATGAGCAAGCGCAAATAGATAAGTACGAAACATTACTTAACCACTCCGATTTGAAAAATCAGCTGATGGCTAGGTATATATATGAGCATTTGTTTTTATCCCATCTCTACTTTTCGGAACTCGATGAAGATCCCCGATTCTTCACGCTCGTCCGCTCTGCTACACCACCAGGACAGCCCGTCAAACGTATTTCAACGCGTCGCCCGTACGATGATCCAGGGGTTGAACGTGTGTTTTATCGAATTATTCCAGAGCAAGGGACCATAGTAGATAAAACTCACATGCCATTCGCGTTAAACAAGCAACGCATAGAGAACTGGAAAACTTGGTTTATTGATGCTGATTACATGGTTAGTCAGCTACCGAGTTATGAACCAGAAGTTGCTGCAAACCCGATGACATCATTCATCGACCTTCCAGTGAAATCGCGCTTTAAGTTCATGCTAGATAATGCGCAAAATACAATCATGGCATACATCAAAGGCCCAGTTTGTCGTGGCCAACTGGCATTGAATGTTATCAATGATCGCTTTTGGGTGTTTTTCCTTGATCCAGATAAAGCAGACATCCCAGAAGTAAATGAGTTTTACCGATCTCAGGCTGATAATCTAAAACTACCGGCAGAACAAGAGAGTAACACGCTACCTGTTACCAACTGGGTCAAGTACGCGCGTCAGCAAGCTCGCTACCTAGAGGCTAAATCTGAGTTCACTAATAACTGGTTTAAAGAGGGTGAAAACCTATCCACCGATGTAATTTGGGATGGTAATGGCACCAACCATAATGCGGCATTAACGATATTCCGCCATTTTGATAGTGCTTCTGTTGTTCAAGGGTTAGTTGGTGAGCAGCCTAAAACAGTGTGGATTCTTGACTACGCGTTACTAGAGCGTATCCACTATTTGCTTGTTGCTGGGTTTGACGTTTACGGTAACTTCGGCCACCAGCTCATGACACGAATGTTTATGGACTTCTTGCGTCTAGAAGGCGAAAGTAACTTTATCTCGTTGTTACCCGCCGATATGCGCCATGAACTTCAATCTAGCTGGTATAAAGATCAAAGCCCGCAGTTGAGTGACTTTTTACAACGAAATGTGAAGCCGTTTAACCAACCAACCAGCGTTCAGTATAAGAGTGACGATCCAAAAACGGAGTTGGTGGAGTTGTTGAGCGAACATGTTTCAGATGTGCTTCTGCCTCGCTACGAAATTCAAAACACGGCTCTTTCTGCGAGTAGTGAAAAGCAACTAAAACGTATTGACCAAGTTCGTGGTGAAGGCCTAAAAACCGTTCCGCAAATCACTATGCTTATGGTGAGAAGTCAATCAGGGGAAGATGAACTGTTCACCTTACTTCACAACAATGCACACACAAACATCTCTAGCTTGTTTGATGAAGAAAGTAACCGTGACTTTGCTAACGATGATATGACCATTGTACGCGGCGTTGTGGGAAGCTACCCTGCGGCATTTTTCTCGATCAACGAAAACCAAGTAAAAGATTTTGTCGATCAATTTAGTGCCATCCAAAACGAGTCCGATTACGTTAAGTTATTGGATAATCTTGCGATTCGTAGAAGCTCAGAAAAATTCTGGTCATTTAGCGATCGTTTACACAATTGGTACCGTACAAAACAACCGATCGAATTTGGATTACTTGACTATAATCGTTTTGAGAATCGATGATGATTTAAGGGGGTTCTCATGGGTATCCGAGATAACATTGCCGCTCTTGAACAACAGATTTACGTTGCTTGTTCTGAGGGAGACTACGAAACGGTCAATATGCTTGAGCATCAACTCGAATACTTGCGTGGCAAAGTGGAACATCCTTTTGATGATGACCCTTATGCCCTAGACACTCGATTCGAGTGGGAAGATGACATGACCGAATAGAAAAAACCTCCGGAAAGCCGGAGGTTTTTTTATTTTCAATGCTCGATGGATTACTTCGCCATTAACTCATCGAGAGCTTGAATTGATGCAGACACTTGAGAAACTAAATCATCTTTAGTCGCATTATAGGTATCTAGAGGTTGAGGCGCGGCTTCAATTGCTTGGCAAGCGTTCATTAATGCAGTTAGTCCTAAACTTCCCGCGCTGCCCTTTAATTTATGGGCAAGGTTCTTTACTTCTTTACTATCATTGTCCTCAGCAGACGCTTGCAGTTTGCTTAATACATCAGTGCTGGTGGATCTAAACAGATTAATAATGTGCAACATCTTATCTCTGCCCAAGATTTTCATATCGGACTCAATCACGCTCGGATTAATGATAACCACATCGGGTTCCTTTGTTTTAGGTGCTTGAACGACCTTTAATTGTAGCTCTTGTTCTTGAGGCGAAATTTGATCAAACGGGGTACAGTCGGCATTTTGTGGCAACAACAACGGCTTTCCGTCTAGCGCATCCTGAATCAATGCCGCGAGTGCCTCTTTTGCCAATGGCTTAGGCAAGTATCCGTCAAAACCAGCGGCTAGATAGCGCTCAACTTCTTCCGCAAAAACGTGCGCAGACACTGCAATCATTGGCGTGACGGCAAGCGCTTTATTGGCCGGCTTATCACACTCAATCCGCTTTAAGCGTTGGATCAACTCAGTTCCATCACAATCAGGGAGGTTGATGTCGACCAAAGCGATATCAAAATCTTGTGTGCTGATCAGTTGCTCTGCTTGTGAGCCGTTTTCTGCCATCACGACTTGATGCCCCATGCTTTCTAGAAAACCTTCCGCGACCACTCGGTTGACTTCATTATCTTCTACCAGCAAGACCTTTGCTTTCACTTTGCAACGTGCGGTTGCCACGGTTCCTGTTTCAACAGGTTCGCTTTCCTCTAACGGAATAGAGAACCAGAATCGGCTACCATTTCCCTCTTCGGAATCGACTTCTAAAACACCGCCCATCGCTTCAATGATTCGCTTACTGATAGCAAGTCCAAGCCCCGTGCCTCCAGTTTGGCTCATCCCACCTTCAGCTTGCGTGAAGGCATCAAACAACGTTCTCTGGTATTTTTTGGCAATTCCTATTCCAGTGTCTGATACTTCAAATAGGACTTGCGACTCGTCCTCTGGGTTCAGGCTAACGTAGATATCAATTTCTCCTTCGTCAGTGAACTTAATCGCGTTACCAACAAGATTGTTCAGCACCTGACTGATTCTGGTGACATCCCCTTTCCAGTAGCGACTAACATCACTTTCAATATGGTAGGAGAACAGCAGCTTCTTCTCTTGTGCTCGACTGTTCATTAACTGGAAAGTGTCCTCCACCATTTGGTGTAAATCAAAGCCCATGTGACGAATTTCTAAATGCCCCGCTTCAATCTTGGAGTAATCCAGTACATCATTAAGGATCGCGAGCAACGTTTTACCACTACGATTAATGATTTCCGCATAACGCTTTTGAATTGGGTTGAGGCCTGAGTCAATCAACAAGCGTGCTGTCCCCAACACTCCGTTCATTGGCGTTCTTATCTCATGGCTCATCGTCGCCAAGAATGCCGATTTTGCTCGGCTCGCTTGCTCTGCTTGCTTGCGAGCTTTAGCGTGATTCAAAACCTCTTCATTCAAACGGCGGTTTGCTTGTTTTAACTGCGAAGTGCGCTGCTCAACGAGCTCTTCTAAATGCTCTTTATGCTCCTCAAGCTCTCGCTTGGCTTGAGCTTCACCCTCTGCTACCACTTTTAGTGCTTGCGCGGTATTACGAGCCGTGATGATGGCTTGCCCCATATGCGCCAACTCATCTTTGCCTTTCACTTCCAACTCAACCGCTAAATTACCCTGCGCCACAGACAGCAACGCAGCGGAATATTCAGCTAACCGCTTCACAACAGAAAGGTACACCACACGCCATAAAATCAGCACCAATACAATCAAACCAACAATTGAAATAACAGTTAGAGACCACTGAGCGAATTTCAGTGTGCTGGTCAATTGGTCTACAGCGACGGTAGTGGTTTTGTTTGAATCATCAACCAATTTGTTGACCGTGCCATTAAGCTCTGAGAACAACTCTAATGTCTTTTGCATCAGTTGTTGTGACTGTTCGTTATTCTCGTATTGCTGCATCAGTATAGAAAATACGACCTGACGCTTACCAAGCTCTATGAGCAGTTGGCTCATTTGCTTAGAGCGCGTAGGATCTTCCACAGCGAGTACACGGCGTTGCATGATTTTGAGGTTGCTATCGAAATCACTTTGAACCTGTTGAATTCGCTCAATATTCGTTAATGTCCGAGCCTCTTCAATCTGATTCAACATTTTAAAGGCCAACAAGTGCAGTTCATGCAATCGCTCAGTCAGATCAAGATCGACCTCCACCAGTGCATCTAGCGCCTGATAAACTTGCGATTTTTTATTCGATTCTAATAAGTCATAAATATGCGTGACGTTAGCAACAGCAATGGTGCTTGTATTCTGAACTTGCGTACGAGTTAGTTGTTCTAGCTCTTCACTGAGCAGACGCATTTCTTCAACACGAGTATCTATCTCTTTTGCAAGCCACAGCTTTTTTTCAACCGAAACACCGAGTTCTGCCAAATTGTCGATAACGTTCTGGACGTTATTCTCTAAAGCTTCTAACAATTGAGAATCGAACGACTCACTCCCGAGCTCCTTGATGTGAGTGAGTAAAGACTCGAGCTGTTCGAACAGCACTCGCCCTGACTCCTTTCTTTCCTGCTCGTTTCTTGCGTTCGACAACATTTGTACAGACGAAATAATACGAGTACTCAACTCAGAGACTTGTCTCGCCTCAATCATGGCGGGAATCGCAGAATCCACGACATTTCTTTCGGTTTTGGCAACCAAAGAAAATCCAGACACACCAATAAGTGCCGATAACATGACCAGTATTGCCATCGCAATGAAAGACAACAAAAGTTTACGACCGATGCTTGCAGTTGCTAGCAGCATATTTTCATGACCTTAATGTTCGTGTTCAGCGACATATTACGTTATATTTTGCAGTGTTTACTTAATCTATGCCAACGAACTTCATTTCATGGTTAAAAATCAACACTCATTTCGCACATTTTTCAAACATTCTGCAGCCACTTTAACCCTAGTTGCTTCTTTGCCAGCGGTTGCCGCAGAGAAAATATGTGCAATATACCCTCACCTAAAGGATTCATACTGGTTGTCAGTAAACTATGGAATGGTGTCCGAAGCGAAAAGAGAAGGTGTCGAGCTACGAGTCCTTGAAGCGGGCGGCTACCCAAACAAAACCCGTCAAGAACAACAACTCGCACTGTGTAACCAATGGGGAGCAGATGCGGTTATCCTTGGGACCGTGGACCCACAGGCTTACGAGCATTCACTTAAAAATTGGGTGGGGAATACTCCCGTTTTTGCTACTGTGAACCAACTCGACTTGGATGAAGAACAAAGTGAGTTGCTAAAAGGGACTGTCGGTGTTGACTGGCATTGGATGGGATACGAAGCGGGTCAATATTTGGCCGCTCGCCATCCAAAGGGGTCAGGAAAAACCAACATTGCCTTACTTTTGGGGCCGCGAACTCGTGGTGGTACGAAACCCGTTACTGCCGGATTTTATGAAGCGATACAAGGAAGTGATATCAACATTGTTGACTCATTTTGGGCAGACAACGACAAGGAGTTACAACGTAACCTAGTTCAACGTGTGATCGATATGGGAAATATAGATTACATTGTTGGCAGTGCAGTGGCGATTGAAGCGGCCATCAGTGAGCTGCGCAGTGCCGGCAAAGCTGAGGAGATCGGTTTAGTTTCTGTGTACTTAAGTCATGGTGTATATCGAGGCCTGTTACGTAACAAAGTACTCTTCGCACCAACAGATAAAATGGTGCAGCAAGGTCGGCTTTCCGTGATGCAAGCAACGCATTACTTAAGAGGTGAAGCTTATGACAAACATGCCTCACCAACCATCAAACCACTGACTCCGAAGACGCTTCATGACGACACGATCGAAGAATCGTTATCTCCGTCAGAATATAGGCCGACATTCCGTGTTAAGGCTGTTGATTGAAAGACCAAAAACGTGTTCTATTGAGTCACAACAATTTTAAAATCATACAAACGGAAACATCTTGATGCAAAAAACCATTCGTACCATGCCAACCCATAAACATGTGGCTTTGGTTGCTCACGACAACTGCAAACCTGAGCTACTTCGCTGGGTAAAAGAAAACAAAGAAAAGCTACAGAGTCACTTCCTTTACGCAACTGGCACGACAGGACACATGCTGAGTAAAGAAACTGGACTTGCGATCAAGAGCATGATCAGTGGTCCGATGGGCGGTGATCAACAACTAGGCGCTCTCATTTCAGAAGGCAAAATCGACGTTCTCGTTTTCTTTTGGGATCCACTGAATGCCGTACCTCACGACCCAGACGTTAAAGCGCTTCTTCGTATTGCTAGTGTTTGGAATATTCCTGTAGCAACGAACCGAGCCACCGCTAAGTTCCTGTTTAACTCCCCTCTTCTTGAGCAAGAAGTAGACATCGAAGTGCCGGATTACGAAGCCTATCTTGCTGAGCGTATGTAAGCTTTGATGCCAACCAAATAAAGCAAAGGCGATACCAAGTATCGCCTTTGCTGTTTTTAACATTCTAAACGCTGCATTTAACGGGAAGTCACGATGGGATAGTCACCATTAACGAGCTCTTGAACGAACGCAGACCCCGCACCAGTATGCGTGATCCAAACCTTCTCTTTTGCACGTGTAATCGCCACGTAAAATAGCCTGCGCTCTTCTGCGTAAGGGAATTTGTCTTTGGACTCCGTCAACGCACCATCAATGTGAATTTGCTTCTTCTTAGCGGGGAATTGCCCCTCATCCACAGAAAGAATAATCACAAAGTCAGCTTCGCGTCCTTTACTCGCATGGCAAGTCATAAAGCGAATATCGAGATTAGGGAAACGTCGCAACCAATCGTCGAACAAATCGGGCTTGTGATAATGGTTACGTCCTAGCAATAAAACTGACTTGGTTTGCTTGGCTTGTTGATTCAAGTGATCCAAGATCTTTTCCACTTGATTGCTCGGCGCGGTATGTACGCTCTTCTGCTTGCGTTGTTTGTGGCTGTTTAGTGTTTTCGGCAACTGCGATGGGTTTTGCTGCACGAATGTATTCGCTACATCACCAATCTGATTGTTGAAACGATAAGTTGTATCTAAGTGATGAACGGTTGAGTGAGCAAAGCGTTCTTTAAAGCCAGTGATAAGATCGACATCCGCTCCTGCAAACTGATAGATCGCTTGCCAATCGTCGCCAACAGCAAATAACGTCGCACCTGCTTGTTTCTGAGTGGATTCACACAGTGCTTCAATCAATGCCAGACGGTCTGGAGAGATATCTTGATACTCATCGACCATAATAAAGCGCCATGGCGAGACAAACTTTCCTTTATTCACATAATCTGTCGCACGACTGATCATGGTTGGGAAATCCACTTGGTTGCTTTCTTTAAGCATTTTCTGCCACGCTGTAAAACATGGCCAGCATAAGGCGAGTTCACTATTTAAACGCGTATAGTCTTGGTGGTTTACGAGCTTTTCTTGTACTTGCTTTTTGGTCAACCCTACCGCCGCTAAATGAGACAGCTGCGAATCTAGCCAAGCGATCAGTTTTGGATTTTCTGAATGGCTTCCTAACTCATCATCCCCTTTTAGGTACGCAATCGGCCATTTGTCTAAATGTTTTTGCCAACGTTTAAAGTTGGTGGGTGTCATCCAATGTTTTTTCAACCAGTCTACACACCATGCCGTTCGTTGATTTTCGTCCAACGCTAAAGGGCTAATTTCGACAGGTTGCTGTTCGACTTGTTTAAGAATATACAAGCCCAACTGATGGAATGTGTTGACGCGCACACCGTCTGCCGCCATGCCCACTTTATCTACTAAGCGTTCTTTCATTTCAGTCGCCGCATCACGACCGAACGCTAACATGAGAAGCTCTTCTGCTTGAGCCTGATGGCTTTGCAACAAATAGGCAACTCGTGCGGTTAAAACGCTGGTTTTGCCCGAGCCGGCACCAGCAAGAACTAAGTTGTGGTCGTCGTTGAGTAATACCGCATATTGCTGGGATAAATTCAAAGGAGAGGATTCAATTTGATTAAACAGCACTTCCCAATTTGGACGTTCTGCTTCTAGCCAATCGCGATTACGCTCACCAAGCGCCTCAGAGGTATCAATGAGCCAAGGCTCTATTTGCGACATACGATTCGGCATTCGCATTTTGGCTTCTTCTAGGGTGGTTTTCATCTCGCTTAACTCTTGGTTAAGACTTTCAACCCAGGAGACCACTTGAGAATGCGATAAGTAAGCAGGCAAGTGCTTTAGTTTGTAAAGCTCTTCTTCCCACTTAGGTAGATACTCAGCCAGTTTTCGGCACTGAGTGTTGTGCCACTCTTGATATTGACGAACGGCCTCAAGCGCGAACTTTCGGCATTGTGGCCACGGTAAACCTTGGACTAGCCAGCTTTGTTGTTTGCCTTCGTGTTCATGAGCAAAAAACTGTAAAGAGCTCCATAATAACCCACGCTTTACGCTAACTTTGCCATTCCAGATCGTAAAAGGAATATGTTCTTCACTGCCTATCGAGCTTAATAAAACACTGTTCTCTTTTATTTCGACGTGATGGTACTCATTTTGAATAAAAAACTGTGCTTTGCTAGTGGCAGTAAGCTGCATGAAACGTGCGCCTTTTAGTTTAGAAGTTGTCGATTTATATCATTTTAAGGCGCTAAATTGTAGCAACGGCGAGCTCCTAAGTAAGCTTCTTCTTCTATTCTTTAATAAAATTCACATTACTGTCGATTTAATAACCTAAAGCTGAGGTTATTTGAAGCTGGCTTTACAATCCTCAATACATGACCTGGCAGCTTTAATATAAGTCAATGACATCCCTGCTGATTTTATCAGCAACCACGAATTTTTCTTAAAGTAAATCATAAACGCGCTATAGTGGGTCTGGTAGTATTCCCCCTGTTCTTCATCGGAAACATAAGGCGCATTGTGCAAGCAACTTCTAAATTTCGGCTATATTGGGCAAACAAGACGATAAATTACAGCGTTCTTATCCTCATTACCTTACTGGGTGTGGTTATCCCAACTTGGTACTTCGAGCAAAACACGCTGATAACGCCATTAATATTAGGCGTTATTGCTGCTGCTTTGGCTGAAAGTGATGACAGTTTCACTGGACGCATCAAGGCTCTGATTCTCACCTTTCTCTGTTTTGCGCTTGCTGCTTTTTCAATTGAAATCTTGTTCGATACTCCATGGGCTTTTGCGTTGGGATTATTTATCTCAACCTTCGGCTTCATCATTCTTGGGGCGATAGGTCCTAAGTACGCGAGTATTGCTTTTGGTTCGTTGCTGATCGCTATTTATACTATGCTTGGCGCACATGAAAGCACCAACATTTGGTTTCAGCCACTACTGCTTTTGACTGGTGCCGCCTGGTATTACTTCATGTCCATGATTTGGCAGATATTTTGGCCTCTTCAACCGGTGCAACAAAGCTTAGCCAATGTGTTCTTCCAAATGGCGAATTATCTTGATGCGAAAGCCAAGCTTTTTCACCCTGTGACCAACTTGACGCCACAACCGCTGCGGATTGAAGCTGCAAAATGCAATGCTGCCACGGTTACGGCACTAAACGTTTGTAAAACCACATTACTTAACCGATCGAAACGGGGTCACATTGATGGGCCTAGTGACCGATTTTTAAATATTTATTTCATCGCTCAAGACATTCACGAACGCGTCAGTTCTAGCCATTATCGCTATCAGGATTTAGCGACCGAATTTGAACGTTCTGATGTGCTGTTTCGTTTTAAATATCTTTTGGAGTCTCAAGCCCAAGCGTGTCGTGATATTGCACTAGCCATTCAGCTAGGAAATGAATACTCCCATACCGATCAATCTATTCTGGCATTAGCTGAAGTACAAAACTCTCTTGCTTATCTAGAAGAACAAAAGCAAGGGCACTGGAAACGTCTGCTGATGCAGTTAACATATTTATTCAATAACTTAGCGACGGTAGAAAAACAACTTAATAACATTAACAACCCAGATGTTGAAGGCCTCGAAGAAGATACCCTCGCCGATACCAACCCACACACGCTAAAAGCGATGTGGCAGCGTATATCAGCAAATTTACACAAAGATTCGATGCTGTTTCGGCATGCATTACGTATGTCAATTGCCTTAACGATTGGCTATGGAATCATTCAAATATTCAACATCGACCGAGGTTACTGGATACTCTTAACCACTTTATTCGTATGCCAACCGAACTACAGTGCCACTCGCCAAAAATTGACGGCGCGAGTAATAGGTACATTAGCTGGTTTGTTGATTGGTGTACCATTGCTGACTTTTTTCCCTTCTCAAGAAAGCCAGTTAGTATTTATCGTTATCTCTGGTGTGATGTTTTTCGCCTTCCGGATGAACAACTATGGGTACGCGACTGGTTTTATTACACTGCTCGTCCTCTTCTTATTTAATCAACTAGGTGAAGGTTACGCAGTTGTCCTTCCTCGACTAGCAGATACCCTCATCGGGTGTGTGCTTGCAGTAGGAGCTGTGTTAGTTATTTTGCCCGACTGGCAGTCGAGAAGGCTTCACAAAGTTATGTCGGATGCGATAGAGGCGAACAAGCAGTATCTCGATCAGATCATTGGTCAGTATAGAATCGGCAAGAAAGACAATTTGAGTTACCGTATCGCTCGCCGCCAGGCCCACAATAATGATGCCTCACTCTCTTCTGCGATTAGTACGATGCTGGCGGAGCCTGGCAAATATCGCGCAGCTGTTGATGAAAGTTTTCGCTTCCTAACGTTAAATCACGCAATGTTGAACTATATTTCTGCATTAGGCGCGCACAGAACTCGCATCGAAGATGAGTCAATTCATAAACTCGTTTTAGATGCTCACCGTTGTATTCATCAGCATCTGGATGTACTTCATAAACAGCTTCACCAGCATTGTGAGGAGTGTGACCTATCTAACATTGATGATGCTGGACTCGAGCAACGCTTAAACGAATGGCGCGATGAAGACGACAGCTCTGCCCGCATGGTATTGCAGCAACTTCATCTTATCTATCGCATGCTCCCAGAGCTTCATTCACTTGCTAGTAAGTTTGCCGTCAGGGTAAGTTAGTAACATTCAAACCATATGTAAGAGGGAAGCGCTATATCGCTTCCCTTTTTCTTTTTACGTTTCCATCTACCCCAAAGTGGGTAATTATGTACCTTCTTAGGAAAAATCTGACGTATCACTTAACACACCTTGACAATATTCGGACAAAAAGCAATCGATCAAATTCTAATCTATTTTGGTTGAATAAATATGTTGTATCCAAAGGATGAAGAATTTCGGGCAACGACGGATAAACCGAATCACGACGAAGGTATTGAGATGAACGCACAACAATTTAATGAACTTAAGCAAAAGCTCAGTGATTTAACGGCAAGTCAGTTAAAGTCATTACAAGGTGAGATCAGCGTGAAACTAAATAAAGCGCAAAAACCGGTTCTATCTGGTGAAGAAAGAGAAATGCTTGCCAAACTGTTTGCCTAATCAAGTCATTGATATAAAACACTTGAACGTTTTATAAACTCCACCTATGCTCTCACTATCATAATGTTGGGAGTAGTGATATGCCTGTATCGGGAATTCAATCTGGACACCACATCGTTCAGATGTCACAACAAATGGCCGAGAAAGCTGCACATGGCATTAGCAATAATGTAAGTAAGGTAAAAGAAGAGCTTTCTGATCACAACATCGATTTAGCTGCGGTTGCGGATGTCGCAATAACAGCCTCAACACCTAGCCTTCCCTCTCAAAAAGTTGAATCTCTCATCAACCTCGCACAAGCCGCTGGTTATAACCGAGTTGGCGCGTCTGTCATAGAGAAAAACAATGAAATCATTGGCAGCTTGCTAGACATCCACGTTTAGGCGATTTAACGTCAAATTATCGCTATTTTAATTTCCAACTATCACTATAACGTCGTAACAAGATAACCCCTTTGCTTCGTTCTTGCTTTCTATTTCGATTCAAATATCTCCTGTTTAAAATCAAGCGTTCCCGAAAAAATGGGCGGCTTATCAGAGCCGCCCATTTTTGTGTTATATACAGGTTTATCCGTTATCAATAACACCGTTGTTCAGCAATGACTCTACAATCTCATTGGAGCTGAGACCGTTGAAGTCGATTGAAGTACCTAAGTTTTCCACGACAATAGTCTGTTGAACATTTGCATCCGTCGTAATGTTCAGAGAAACACTTTCCGTCGATGCATCGTAGTCTGCTGAAATGTGACCAAGCAGATCATCCATGTCGATCATTGAGTTATTGAGATCAGAGATAACTTCACGTAAATCGATACTGTCTTCGTTAACAGTGAAGTCAGTAATGGTATCCACTGCCCCTTCATCAACGGAATCTACCGTCCACTTGAAGATATCGCTGCCGTCTCCACCCGTTAAGATATCTGAACCTAAGCCACCGATAAGCACGTCATCACCATCACCACCCAGAATAACGTCGTCACCGTCTCCACCAATCAAGTTGGTACCTGTGTCTCCGCCGACTAAATAGCTGTCGTCCACTGCGGTTGACTGGTCAATATCGTCGCTATCACTACTCACATTCAAACTAATTTGGACAGGTGAAGACTGCGCTTCATCGCCATTAGATTCCGTTGATATCGCCGTAAGCGAAATATCGTAAGAACCGACATCAATACCACTGTTAGTATCTGTTGCGACAATTTCTAGCGTATCAATTTCATCGCTTGGTACTGTCCAAGTGGTACCATCGAAGCTAATGCCTGATGGAGAAACGCCACTTGTTACCTCAGCACTAGCTGGTACGCCCGTTAGCTCCAAAGACAGCACCTCGTCAATATCAGTAAGCGCCGCCATGATTCCGACAATCGCTAAACCTTGACTGCTCGCGGTTTGGCTAGCCGCAATTTGACGAATGTAATTAAACTGAGGATTGATACTCAATGTAGGTGCATCAGCTACAGGTGTCACATTGATAGTGAAGTCTTGATTCGCTTCCAATGCGGTACCCGATGCATTTTCGAAGTACACGCCGTTGTCTTCGACTTTCACCGATAAAGTGATTGAAGCTGCGTTGACATCTCCTGCATCCACAAATACCCCCTCAGAAGCGTCTGTTGCTCCAAGAACGGAGTTAATATTATCTGGTGTGCCCATTAGGGTGATTTCACCAGCCATCCCCGCCCCAACAGTCACACCACTACCTGCTGGCGGCTCGACACGAAGGTCGCCCTCGGTAACTGTAAGAGTCACGGTCATGCTTTCATTTGCTTGTGCGCCCGCAAAGTCGACGTCACTCACACTAATACCCGTTATTTTCTGGCCATTGGCTTCGTTGATCGTATCCGTTACCGACGTTGCAGTGATTTCAGGTGCGTCATTGGTCGCTTCAACATTCAACACTGCTGTGCCCGCGATTGTAATTGGGTCTGGAGCGCCGTTAGTTGTTCCGTCATCTGTGATTTCATAAGTGAAATTAACGTCACCAAAGAAATCTGCTGCGGGTTCAAACGTCCACTCTGTCGCACTCACTTGAGTCAGCGTGCCGGAAGTTGGGTCCACTAACGCAACATTATCGACGGTCAAGTTGTCTGACTCAGGATCACTTGCGTTGCTCAGCAACTCAGTAGCCGTAATAGTTACCGAACCACCATCTTCTTCGGTACTACTCAACGTTACCTCTGATGTTACCGGTGCATCGTTCACCTCAGTGACTTCGAAGGTCGCCGTTCCTGACACCGTTTGAGGATCTGAAACACCGTTCGTTGTACCGTTGTCGGTAATGTCGTAGGTCAAATCGACCTTGCCGTTGTAGCCAGGCGCAGGAGTAAATGACCATGTACCTGTTACGTTGTCGAAATCCAATGTGCCGCTGCTTGGATCAACCAACTGGACATTGCTCACCATCAAGGTGTCGTTTTCAATATCAGACGCATTCGCCAACAAATCAGCTTGGGTAATATCAACCGCCGTACTGTCTTCTGCGATATCAGAAAGTGTCACTTCAGGCGTCGTTGGAGCATCATTGACTTCCGTTACGTTGAACGATGCGCTGCCGTTAACCGATTTAGGATCGGATGCACCATTTGTCGTGCCATCATCTGTAATGGTGTACGTGATTTCAACTGGACCGTTGTAATCTGGTGCTGGGGTAAATTCCCACTCTCCCGTGCCACTGTTGAAAGTAATGCTGCCCGAATTCGGATCCGTTAACTGAACATTGCTGACCGTGAGGTTATCGTTCTCTACGTCTGTCGCATTCGCAATAAGATCCGCTTCAGAGATGGAGAACACACCACTGTCTTCTTCAATATCCGGTAGCGTCACTGGCGTAGTTTCTGGGGTATCATTCACCGCTGTTACTTCAATATTGAAGCTGCTGCTGTTGGTATTTAGGGTGTCATCTACCCCACCAATTACGATACCTTCATTACCTTGGTCATCGACTGTCACGTCCACCTGAACGTCACCAAAGAAGTTCAGCTCTGGGTTAAACTCAATCAGACCGTCTGCAATGGCATTGTTTAGATCGGCCACTGTGCCTTTCAGTTCAACGGAGTCCGTACCATCACCGCTCACGGTTAGGTTGTAAGTAGCGATGAGCGTTGGATTAAGCTCCAAGATACCGCTGTCGACGTTCACATTGAGTACGTATTCAGCATTCGGATCATCGAGTACGGCATCAATATCGGTAATGCTGAAACCATCAAGCAGCATTGGCGTATCTTCTGGTGCTTCCACATCCACGGTATTGACGAACTCTGGACGATCGTTCACTGCTTCAACATCAACAGTGACATCAAACTCCTCTGCGGAGCCCAAGCTTTGACTGCCATCGAGCCCAGTATCAACGGCTTGCACTTTGAAATGCAGCGAACCATCCCATGAGTTATCGTTGCGATCACCAGAATTAAACACCACTTGATCCAAGTCTTGAGCATTGATTTCTAAGACAAAAACGCCGCCGCCTTGGTCAGTAAATACTGTCCCATCAGGTAATGAAACGCTCGCCCCATCAGGGACATTTGAGACCTCAACTCTCAGCGTCTCTGGATCATTTTCCTGGTAGTTTGCACCATCTCCGATGGACTCTTTGTTATCAACCACTAACGCATTTACATTAATAACAATGTCTTCGCCCTCATTACCTGCAGCCGAAGTGTCGGGGTTCACATCAACATCATCACCAATAGGATTGACAATAAGCGTAAAGTTGTTGTTTCGTTCCGTTGGAACTTGTAGCAACTCCTCTTGAATGAAGACCGTAATACCTATCTCAGCCTCGCCACTAAAGTGTTTTGGCGGTTTAATTTGGATGTCACTCAGGTCAATGGACGTCTGAGTGAGATCTTTTAGTTGAATACTCCATTCGCCCCCACCGTTGTTCTTAACAACATAATCAGAGGAATTGGATTTAACGATAAAATCATCAGGAAGTCCCGTTAACTTGAGTGAAACGAAACTCTCAGAACCGTCATTATCGTTTAGGCTGATCGAAACACCAGAGCCCGATTGATTCAGCGAAATTAAAGTATCTTCGTCACCAATCACCGTGATTGGCTGCGTCGGATCGGCACCTGTAATGGTAATGTCATCAACGACTGGCGTAACTTCAAATGTGACATCGTCAGTGAAGGTTCTTACATCTATATTATCGCCAGAGTTATTCAAGATAGACTGATCAAACACAGCTTCATCAGTAATTTCTCCCTCGATATTAATCTTGACGGTATTTTGGCCACCACCTACGGGGTAATTTTCTTTTGGCTTAAACAGAACATTGTCAAGCGCACCAGCTAAAATCTCAGCTTCATTAAACTCAATACTGGTTCCTAAGCTGTTACCATTGGCATCAACAAACTCACCTAATGTTGTGTCATCAAGCTCTAACTTGATGTTCGTTAGTGTTTCTCGACCACCTTGAGTGTTGTTAAATTGATCGGCAAAATCAACACTTAAGTTAAGTTGGATTAAGCCATCTTCGTAACCGACACCATCCGCCGTGGGAACGTCGTTATTTAGATCAGTTACAGGTTGTTTGTTTGCATCCAAGCCGAAAGTACCAACGATATCTACTTTTACATTCGGTGTGACATCGCTATCCAACGGCTGATCCCCGGCTGAACTCGGAACGTCTGCAACCGGTAAAACCTGAACTGGAAACTGGACATTATTTTCTTTTTCATCACCGGACTCAGTGTCTTTAGTGACGAACCGAATTGGTAATTCGAAATCACCTGCGTAATCTTCTGCCAAGTGCATCGTCAAACCATCAAGGCCAGTAATATTTCCACTCGCATCGATATGGGCTTGGAACACGTATTTGCCATTGACAAAGTCGATATCCGTCCCCGTAATCACCAAACCAGGAGGAATGCCAGGAGCTGAAGGATCGACGATAATAGTCAAGACATCCTCCACGCCATCTGCATTAATCGCATCAACTTTCGACGTTAACTGAGCACCAAGGTTGATAGAATTATCTTCCAACGCTTGAATTTGGACATCATCAGCCACCTGAATCTCTGCCGCTACACTCATTTGCGGTGTGAGAACGGTAGGAAATTCAAGTGTCACATCCGTTTGGCGCATGACCGTCGCATCTTTTTCGTTGCCCAAATCTTCGCCCAAATCATTCACTTCTGCGTAAATGGTTAAGCCAATTTGAGAGAGACCGCCGTTATCGCCATCGTCGCTGTCATCGTTTGGTGTTAAATCAAGACCAGACGGCGCTTTAATTGAGAAGTTATCTTCATTGGTTACTGTCCAACGACCCCCACCTTCATTTAGTGCACCGACGATAACCAATTGGTTGAGGATCTCAGGGTCCACATTGTGAAATTGAACAACAAGTTGAGTCACCACTTCATCTGAAGACGCATCAAACTCTTGATATTTAATGATATGAGCACCAGATTCGCCCCCCAAAGAAGTGTTGATCGTAAAGTCAATGTTACCTTGATCGTCTGACTTCACGATATCGGTAGCACCACCACCACTTTCAGTGACAAGCAGACGGGTTTGGTCATCTATTGCCCCCGTCTTATCCTCTGGCTCAACGATTGGATTAACTTGGACATTCACCGTACCATTGATGGTTTTCTCAGCGATACCTTCACCGGGATTCGAAGCGTCAACATATTCATGGTCAATCTCTTTCACAGTGACGGTCGTGGTCAAGTCAAAGTCAGTACTTGAATCCTGCTCCAACTGGACTTGAACATAGCCACTTTGAGAGATTCTAGCGGAAAAATCTTGCTCTGATTCACCGGCTTGCGGTGAAAGCGTTAGTGTTCCAGAAACAAGCGTTTGTGCCACACCATCTACATAGACCGTGCTGCCTGGAGGAAATCCAGAGATGGTTACATCACTAAAGAATTCATCGGTATCAGGGCTTTGTACGAGCGTCGGTTTCCAATCGATGTCAAAGCGCGTATCTTCATCTCCCTCCGATCGAACAACGTAGTTATCTTGGGCGTCAATAACGGGTTCGACCTTGATCCTTACCTCTCTTTCAATCACACGACTATGACCATCATTCTCGGTAACAATGATCGTCCCTGTAATCGCAATGTTTTCAGTTGAAGAGGCTTCCGGAATAATTTGAATACCGGAATTAAAATTCAGCCCAGTGATGTTTGCTTCGTAAATCGGTTGACCGTTACCATCATAGCCAACAAAGGTGAGGTCAACGCTTGAGCCGTCTGAATCTACGACACGAACACCGTCGGGGATGTTGGACAGGATAACAGTAATGGCTTCTGAATCATCCTGTGGTCTATCGGCAACTTCACCAGATACAACCGAGAAGTTAAGGTTTACAACACCATTCTCTTCGATAGTCGTCTCTATCCCGGCCACATCTCCGTCTACGAACCGGTTCCAAACGTTCCCCGCGTCAATTAATACCGTGTCTGGTATGTCAGCAACACCTTTTACACCAACGATGACAGTCTTACTGCCCAGTGACAACACATCTTCTGTCGTACCGGTAGACAATGATGCTGTGTCTTTCACAATGCCTTCGACATTGAAAGTAAAGTCATCATTGCTGTGCAACGGAGGAAGAACTTCGACGTTCGCTAATTCAGACTCTGGCACTTCGTAATAAAGTATATTGCCGCCTGAATCGGTCACTTCTACTATCTGACTTGGGTTTGCTGAGTCCAGCCACACCAGAGTAACCCCATCAATTGAGAAGTTAGAAATGCGCACAAATAACGCTTCAGAACCATCTAAGTCCGCTGATGGTTTCATGGTGATCACTTCACTTAATTGGAGTGGGTCGTGATCAGTGACAGGGTCTACCGTATTTTGAGTTCGAGCGTTATCCTCAAACACATTAATTCGATTTACAGTAAAACTACCTTTATCCGCAACTGGGTTTACATCAATAATGATGGTTTCGGTTTCTGAGCGAGCGGTATCTTTCCCAAGCAGTGGATTGTTGTTTTCCGTCGTAATAGCGGTGACATCAATTCTGATTTCGCCCGAGAAGTTATCTATCGGATCAACTTGAACTTCATCAATTCGGCTTGCATCCACCAGATAAACACCACCGGATTTTGGTATCGCACTACCATCTGAATAGACTAACTCTGCGTTACCTTCTCCTTGTGTAAAGACAAGCTCGTACACAATGCCTTCTGGGTTACTAGTGTCTTGGGTTTCAGCCGTGATGTTAAGTGCGACATTGTTTCCATCTTCATCAACCGAGTAGTTAAATTCGCTGCTTGCCGTCCACGTTGCAATATCTGCGACGGCAGCAACTTCAATGTCTAAACGACCATTAATCGTATGATCTGGCGTACCATTGTTAAGAATTTCCACGCGGATACGAGGATCGATACCAGAAGCATCGGTTGATGTATGACGATCTGGTACGAAGTACAAGTTATCTAACGAGACAAGCTCACCATTGAATGACTGCTCAACATTTGATGCGTCGAGAACAACCGTATTGCCCACAGATGTTAATTCAATGTAGTTGCCACTGCCGTCTCTGTAGTAGAACGTACCGTTGTGAGTATCAGCATCTCGAATAGTGATGTCACCTAAGCTCTCGTTACGGTCGATATCGTGTAAATTGATAACCAAGTCGACTTTCGCAGGGCTAACATCCAGCGTCGACAAGTTGTCCTGAGTATTTGCAGAGTCAACGCCCACAACGACACCATCACGCCCTTGGTCTTCGAACGCAGTAACGGTAGACGTGTCAATTTGCGCATTGCGGTCTCTTATCGAGATATCCACATCGGCATCTGCGATATCGCCATCACCATCGGTTGCAACAACGTTGATGGTGAAATCAATCGAGTCGGTTTCGGTATGGTCAAGGTCGTCATTCGGACGGAATGACACACTGCCATCGGTTCGAACAACCAAACGACCGATTTCAGTATCCACTCCGTCAAGAACCTTGTGAACAAATACGACTTGGTCGCTGCCGTTCAAATCGACAGAATCAGAATCAACACCATTTTGCTTAAAGTAAATGCCTGAATCATCAGCCGAGAATGAAGTCACTTGTGCGCCGTCAGCACCAAGGTCATCATCCCCCTCTACAGGGTCTCGGAATAAACGAACCGTGCGGCTGCCTTGCCCCTCAACACGCGAAATAGATGCATCGTGCAAGGTTGGAACATCATCGGTAATCGTCACTGGTAAGTTAATACCTGCCGTATCACCATCGACATCGGTCGCAAAGACTGGGAGATCAAGTATGAGTGTATCTTCGCCTTGAGTTGAGTGATCTAGCGCACCCTCAAGCGTAAACTTGTAAGAGCCGTCAGCGTTCAAAACTAGTGTGAACACTGAGTTACCATCAGGTGTTTGACCTTGATAAGTAAAGTTGTTGTTGCTTACCGCGGTTTGAACTAACGTCACCGCAAAACCACCTGAAGTTACTCCTGGTATCGGGTTAGAAGTAAGATCCAGCTGATAAGAGACAACGGTATCTGCCCCTTCCACCGTATCGAAATTGCCCGTTGCTTCTAGGCTGTCTTTGTTGGTTGCCTGAGAGCCGTTGGCAAGGTCATCCTCATCAACAGCCAAAGCATCTGCTGATTTAATTTCGGGAATGTCATCAACTACGGTAATTGGAAGATTCAGTGATGATGACGTGTCACCATCAAAGTCTGTTACTGTAATTGGAATATCAATGACAAGGTTGTTTTCACCTTGAACAGCGTCATGGTCGATTGGTCCCAACAGCTCAAATTGGTAGCTGTCATTATTCGCATCAAGAGACAGCGTGAAGATCTTAGTTGATGTGCCAGTAATAACCGCTTCGTAACTGGTTACTCCACCATTCGTGCTTACTAGATTCAACTCGATGCTGCTGCCGTTCGACGTTAAACCAGACACGACTGCATCGAGGTCTGAAACTTGGTAGCTGACAATCTTGTCTGCACCAGCAACGACCTCAAATCCGCCGTTCAATACCGTTGAATCACTACTTGTCGTGTCAGAGCCACCGGCAAGATCATCTTCATCGACTGTTTGTTGGCTAGTGTCTGTCACTTTCACAATCGCTGGAACATCGTCCACCACTGTGATCGGCAAGGTGATGTTATTGGACACATCGCCGTCAAAATCAGTCGCGTTGACTGGGAAGTTGATGACTAACGAGTTTTCATCGTTACCCGCAGGATGATCAAGTGCACCCAACAGTTCAAATTCATAACTGTCTGCTGAACCATTTAGCGTCAGTTTAAAGACGGTGTCCGTCGTACCTTGTACATAAGCTCGGTACTCAATCACACCATTTGAATTTGAAAATTCAACCAATTCAAGCGGCTGACCACCTGAGGTAAGTCCAGATACAGGTGATGTTAAACTATCCAACTGAAAGCTAACGATAGAGTCAGCACCATCGGTAACCTCAAAATTGCCACCAATGATATTGGATTCTGGCGTGTCGTCTGAACCTTGGCTTGGAATATCATCCTCATCCACAGACAAGGTACTACTAGAGCTAATAGCATCAATGGTTGGCTTGTCATCTACGATGGTCACTGGCAAGGTCGCAGTGATGATATCGTTGTCGCCATCCGTGATCTTCACAGGTAGATTCAACAAAATCTCATCAGAGTTAACCGCGTGATCTAACTGACCAGATAACTCAAAGTCGTATTTACCATCTTGATGAAGTGTCAACGTGAAGACCGTCACTCCACCCGGAGTTTGTCCCACGTAAACAAGCGCGTCAGCAGTTGAAGCACCAACGTCTTGAGAAAGTGTTACCTCTTCTCCACCCGATTTCAGATTCGGGATAGGATTTGAGCTCAGATCCAATTCGAAAGCATCAATACCATCTGCGCTAGTGACTTCGAATTCACCTGATACCGTTAACGGCTCTTTAGTGCCATCAGAACCAAGAGGTAAGTCATCTTCGTCGACACGTAGACTTTCAATATTGGTAACAACTGGAACATCGTCCACAACGGTAATTGGCAATGTGAAGGCTGGTGAAGTATCACCATCATTATCTGTCGCCGTCACAGGGAGGTTAATAACAATCTCGTTTTGCTGATTACCATCTGGATGATCAAGCGGCTTCTGTAAATCGAACTCGTAGGTGTTGTTCGTTGCATCCAACGTCAGTTCGAACACCACTTCAGTAGGATTGCCAGCGACACCTTGGTATACGTTCACGCCGTTTGCGCTAGAAGACAGAACTAAGGTGATAGCTTCACCATCTGAAGTCAGAGAGGCAACAGGCGTGGTCAGGTCACTCAGCTGAATAGAAGCAACTTGGTCAGCACCTTCGGTGATATCAAAAGTACCTGAAATAACAGTATCTTCTGCACTTGCAGCATCCGTACCTGCTGGTAGGTCATCTTCATCAACGGTTTGTTCGCTGCCTGCTAGTAAACCGTCAATGGTCGGAACATCATCCACAACCGTAATTGGTAAGGTGATGTTGTTCGACACGTCTCCATCAAAGTCAGTCGCGTTTATCGGTAAATTGATGACCAGTTCATTTTGGCCATCAGCATTTGGATGATCGAGAGGAGCAAGCAAATCGAACGTGTAGCTATCATCAGAAGCATCGAGGGTTACACGGAATACTGGCGTCGTCGTGCCATCAATACGAGCTTCGTAAACTGAAACGCCACCTGCGTTTGATACTTCAACCATAACCAGAGATTGACCACCAGAGGTCAGGCCTTGTACTGGCGTCGTTAGGTCAGAAACGCTGTACTCGACAATGCCATCAGAACCATCAGTCGCGATGAAGTTACCGGCAATGCTGTTCGACTGTGTACCATCAGATCCGACTGTTGGGATATCATCCTCATCAACCGTTTGCACACTTGTTGCTTCGATTCCGCCAAGTGTCGGCTTGTCATCAACGATCTTGACAGGAATTGTCTCAGCAGAGGTATCGCCATCAAAGTCTGTCGCGATGACTGGGAAGTTGAGCGTTAACTCGTCGCTATCTACTGCGTGGTCGATTGGACCTTCAAGCGTGAAGTTATAGCTACCATCAGTATTCACTGTCAGCGTAAAGACCGCTTCAGTACCCGCCGTCGCCTCGTAAGTAAAGCTACCGTCGCCATTTGCGGTTTCAGCCAATGTGACTGCCACGCCTTGTGATGTAAGGCCAGCTACTGGTGTTGCAGACGCGTCAAGCTGATAACTCACTACTCGGTCAGAGCCTTGTGTGGTGGTGAAGTTGCCATCGATTGAAATTGGGTCAGTCTGGTCTGAGCCAATCGTGCCTAAGTCATCTTCATCAACGGTAATTGCATCGACATCGGTAATGGTCGGCTTATCATCCACGATGGTGACTGGGATCGTTTCTGTGGTGGTATCACCATCAAAATCCGTCGCGATGATTGGGAAGTTCAGTGTCAGCTCATCACTGTCTGTCGCATGGTCGATAGGACCTTGCAGCGTGAAGTTGTATGAACCATCCGTATTAACGGTCAGCGTAAATACGGCTTCAGTTCCTGCTGTCGCTTCATAAGTGTAGCTACCGTCGCCGTTTGCGGTTTCAGTCAGCGTCACTGCCACACCTTGCGATGTTAGACCATCAACTGGCGTTGCAGCAGTATCTAATTGGTAGCTTACTACCCCATCAGAGCCTTGCGTTGTAGTGAAGTTGCCGTCGATTGAAATTGGATCTGCGCCGTCAGAGCCAATTGTTGCTAAGTCATCTTCATCCACACGGATCGCGTCTACGTCGGTGATGGTTGGTTTATCGTCAACGATGGTGACAGGCAGTGTTTCTGTCGAGGTATCGCCATCAAAATCTGTTGCGATAATCGGGAAGTCGATTTGCAGACTGTCGCTGTTCACCGCATGGTCTAGTGGGCCTTGCAGAGTAAAGGTGTAGCTACCATCTGGCTTCACCACCAATTCAAATACGGCATTGCCATCTGCTGTGGCTGTGTAAGTAAAACTGCCGTCGCCGTTAGCAGTTTCAGCAAGCACGACAGGCTCACCATGAGAGGTCAACCCTGCTACTGGATCTGCGGTTGCATCAAGCTGGTATTTAACAACGCTGTCTGAGCCTTCAGTTGTGCTGAAAAAGCCCGACATAAACGCATCATCGTTTTGGTCTGAGCCAATTGTAGCGAGATCATCTTCGTCTACTGTCAGTGGAACAACGTTATTAATGGTTGGAACGTCATCAGTAATCGTGACTGGAATGGTCGCGGTCGTCGTATCGCCATCAAAGTCTGTTGCAATGATTGGGAAGTTCAGTACTAGCTCATCGCTGTTTAACGCGTGATCGATTGGCCCTTCCAGACGGAAGTCATATGTACCGTCAGCATTCACATTCATGGTGAAGACAGGATTGCCATCCGCAGTTGCCACGTAAGTGAAGCTGCCATCGGCATTCGCAGTCTCTACCAAAATAACAGGCTCACCTTGAGAAGTTAAACCTGAAACAGGATCAGAAGTTGAATCAAGTTGGTAGCTCACCACTCGGTCTGAACCTTGAGTGGTCGTAAATGCGCCTTCCACAAACACTGCGTCAGTTTGGTCTGAGCCAATACCTGATAAATCATCTTCGTCTACAGCCAGAGGCACGACATTATCAATGATTGGTGCATCATCCGTAATCGTGACTGGAATGGTTGCCGAAGTCGTATCACCATCAAAATCGGTGGCAATAATTGGGAAATCAATCGTCAGGCTGTCACTGTTAGCTGCATGGTCAATCGGGCCTTGCAGCGTAAAATCGTAAGTGCCATCTGTTGCTACGTTTAACGTGAATACCGGATTGCCGTCAGCGGTCGCAACATAAGTAAAGCTGCCGTCGCCATTCGCGGTTTCCACCAAGGTAATCGCCTCACCTTGAGACGTTAGCCCCGCAACAGGATCAGCAGTTGAATCCAGTTGATAGCTCACCACTCGGTCAGAGCCTTGAGTGGTCGTAAACGCGCCTTCAACGAACAGATCGCCACCTGGGTCTGAGCCCACACCGCTAAGGTCGTCTTCATCGACACTCAACGCATCCACCGCAGTGATGGTCGGAACATCATCAACAATGGTGACTGGAATCGTTTCTGTGACGGTGTCGCCATCAAAATCGGTTGCGATAATTGGGAAGTTAAGTGTCAACTCGTCACTATCAACCGCGTGATCAATTGGCCCTTCAAGCGTGAAGTTGTAAGAGCCATCAGTATTCACAGTCAAAGTAAATACAGGGTTGCCACCCGCTGTCGCTTCATAAGTGAAACTGCCGTCACCGTTTGCGGTTTCTGTTAGCGTTACCGCTACACCTTGCGATGTTAAACCGTCAACTGGTGTTGATGTGCCATCGAGTTGGTAGCTCACCACTCGGTCTGAACCTTGTGTGGTGGTGAAGTTACCATCAATAGAAATCGGGTTGCTTTGGTCTGAGCCAATTGAGGCTAGGTCATCTTCATCAACCGTGATTGCGTCGACGTCAGTAATAACTGGCTTATCGTCCACGATTGTCACTGGGATAGTGGCATTTGTGGTGTCGCCATCAAAGTCGGTCGCGATGATTGGGAAGTTGAGCGTTAACTCGTCGCTATCTACTGCGTGGTCGATTGGACCTTCAAGCGTGAAGTTATAGCTACCATCAGTATTCACTGTCAGCGTAAAGACCGCTTCAGTACCCGCCGTCGCCTCGTAAGTAAAGCTACCGTCGCCATTTGCGGTTTCAGCCAATGTGACTGCCACGCCTTGTGATGTAAGGCCAGCTACTGGTGTTGCAGACGCGTCAAGCTGATAACTCACTACTCGGTCAGAGCCTTGTGTGGTGGTGAAGTTGCCATCGATTGAAATTGGGTCAGTCTGGTCTGAGCCAATCGTGCCTAAGTCATCTTCATCAACGGTAATTGCATCGACATCGGTAATGGTCGGCTTATCATCCACGATGGTGACTGGGATCGTTTCTGTGGTGGTATCACCATCAAAATCCGTCGCGATGATTGGGAAGTTCAGTGTCAGCTCATCACTGTCTGTCGCATGGTCGATAGGACCTTGCAGCGTGAAGTTGTATGAACCATCCGTATTAACGGTCAGCGTAAATACGGCTTCAGTTCCTGCTGTCGCTTCATAAGTGTAGCTACCGTCGCCGTTTGCGGTTTCAGTCAGCGTCACTGCCACACCTTGCGATGTTAGACCATCAACTGGCGTTGCAGCAGTATCTAATTGGTAGCTTACTACCCCATCAGAGCCTTGCGTTGTAGTGAAGTTGCCGTCGATTGAAATTGGATCTGCGCCGTCAGAGCCAATTGTTGCTAAGTCATCTTCATCCACACGGATCGCGTCTACGTCGGTGATGGTTGGTTTATCGTCAACGATGGTGACAGGCAGTGTTTCTGTCGAGGTATCGCCATCAAAATCTGTTGCGATAATCGGGAAGTCGATTTGCAGACTGTCGCTGTTCACCGCATGGTCTAGTGGGCCTTGCAGAGTAAAGGTGTAGCTACCATCTGGCTTCACCACCAATTCAAATACGGCATTGCCATCTGCTGTGGCTGTGTAAGTAAAACTGCCGTCGCCGTTAGCAGTTTCAGCAAGCACGACAGGCTCACCATGAGAGGTCAACCCTGCTACTGGATCTGCTGTTACATCAAGCTGGTATTTAACAACACTGTCCGAGCCTTCAGTTGTGGTGAAAGAACCCGACATAAACGCATCATCGTTTTGGTCTGAGCCAATTGTAGCGAGATCATCTTCATCCACCGTGAGTGGGACAACGTTATTGATAGTTGGAACGTCATCAGTAATCGTGACTGGAATGGTCGCGGTTGTCGTATCGCCATCAAAGTCGGCTGCAATGATTGGGAAGTTCAGAACTAATTCATCGCTGTTTAGCGCGTGATCAACCGGGCCTTCCAGACGGAAGTTGTATGTACCGTCAGCATTCACATTCATGGTGAAGACAGGATCGCCATCCGCGGTAGCCACGTAAGTGAAGCTACCATCAGCATTCGCAGTCTCTACCAAGGTAACAGGCTCACCGTGAGAAGTTAAACCTGCGACAGGATCAGCCGTTGAATCAAGTTGGTAGCTCACCACTCGGTCTGAACCCTGGGTAGTGGTGAACGCGCCTTCAACAAACACAGCGTCACTTTGGTCTGAGCCAATACCTGATAAATCATCTTCGTCTACAGCCAAAGGCACAACATTATCGATGATTGGCGCATCATCTGCGATCGTAACGGGAATGGTTGCCGTGGTCGTATCACCATCAAAATCGGTGGCAACAATTGGGAAATCAATCGTCAGGCTATCGCTGTTGGCGGCATGGTCAATCGGGCCTTGCAGCGTAAAGTCGTACGTACCATCTGTTGCTACGTTTAACGTGAAAACAGGATTGCCATCTGCGGTCGCCACATAGGTAAAGCTGCCGTCACCATTGGCGGTTTCCACCAAGGTAATCGCCTCACCTTGAGACGTTAGCCCCGCAACAGGATCAGCGGTTGAATCAAGTTGATAGCTCACCACTCGGTCAGAGCCTTGTGTGGTAGTAAACGCGCCTTCAACGAACACAGCGTCAGTTTGGTCTGAGCCCACGCCGCTAAGGTCATCTTCATCGACACTTAACGCATCCACCGCTGTGATGGTCGGTACATCATCAACAATCGTGACTGGAATGGTTTCAGTAACGGTGTCGCCATCGAAGTCGGTTGCGATAATTGGGAAATTCAGTGTCAGCTCGTCACTATCAACCGCGTGATCAATTGGCCCTTCAAGCGTGAAGTTGTAAGAACCATCAGTATTTACAGTCAGCGTAAAGACCGCTTCAGAGCCCGCTGTTGCTTCGTAGGTAAAACTACCATCACCATTTGCGGTTTCTGTCAGTGTGACAGCCGCGCCTTGCGATGTTAAACCGTCCACTGGTGTTGCTGAAGCATCGAGTTGGTAGCTCACCACTCGGTCAGAGCCTTGTGTGGTAGTAAAGTTGCCATCAATAGAAATTGGATTGCTTTGGTCTGAGCCAATTGACGCTAGATCATCTTCATCAACCGTAATGGTGTCGACGTCGGTAATAACAGGCTTATCGTCCACGATTGTCACTGGGATAGTGGCATTTGTGGTGTCGCCATCAAAGTCTGTTGCGATGATTGGGAAGTTGAGTGTCAGCTCATCGCTATCTACCGCGTGGTCGATTGGACCTTCAAGCGTGAAGTTATAGCTACCATCAGTATTCACCGTCAGCGTAAAGACCGCTTCACTACCCGCTGTCGCCTCGTAAGTAAAGCTGCCATCAGCGTTTGCGGTTTCAGTCAGCGTAACTGCCACGCCTTGTGATGTAAGGCCAGCTACTGGTGTTGCAGACGCGTCAAGCTGATAGCTCACCACTCGGTCAGAGCCTTGTGTGGTGGTGAAGTTACCATCAATAGAAATCGGGTCAGTCTGGTCCGAACCAATCGTGCCTAAATCATCTTCATCAACAGTAATCGCATCAACATCGGTAATAGTTGGCTTATCATCCACGATGGTAACAGGCAATACGATTTGACTTGTGTCACCATCAAAGTCTGTAGCAATAACGCTAAAATCAAGGGTTAAGCTGTCGCTATTTGCCGCATGGTCAATTGGACCTTGCAGCTCAAAACTGTACGAGCCGTCGGTATTCAAAATTAATGTGAAAACTGCACTGCCATTTGCCGTTGCGCTGTAGGTGTAACTGCCATCTGCATTTTGCGTTTCGGCAATGGAAACGGTTTGACCTTGAGATTGCAGGCCATTTAAAGAATCAGCGTTTACATCCAACTGATACTGTACGACGCCATCAGAACCTTGAGTCGTCGTGAACTGACCTTCAACCAATGTTGGCTGTGATTGGTCTGAGCCTACCGAACTTAAGTCATCTTCATCGACGTTAAGAGCGACAACGTCATTAATAGTTGGCACATCATCAGTAATGGTAACCGGTAGAACAAGTGAGCTGGTGTCACCGTCAAAGTCCGTTGCGACAATAGTGAAGTCTAGAGTTAAGCTATCGCTACCCACAGCATGATCGATTGGACCTTCAAGGGTAAACGAATAAGTACCGTCAGGGTTAACTTGTAAGGTGAAAATAGCGTCCCCTTCTGCCGTTGCAGAATAGGTAAAGCTGCCATCTGAATTGGTTGTTTCCGTCAGAGAGATAGATCGCCCCTGCGATTCCAACCCATTGAGTGGATCAGTGCCGCTCTCTAATTGATAACTTACAACACGGTCTGAGCCCTGAGTCGTCGTGAAGCTACCTTGCGCGAACACAGAGTCGCTTTGATCGGAGCCAATGCTTGATAAATCGTCTTCATCGACGGCTAGCGCATCAACGCCATCAATCGAAGGAACGTCATCTTGAACTTGAATGACAATTTGCGCAGCTTCTGGTGTGTTCGAACCTTCGGTAATAGAGGAGCGGTCACCATCCGCATCTACCGCGTAAACTGGCAGTGAGAAAGTGAGCGAGTCATCGTTAGCACCCGTATGGTCAAGTTGTTCATACAAGTTGAATTGGTATTCGCCCAATGCAGGTGCATCAATCGCCACATCAAATACGGTAATACGCACACCATCCAGCTCAATGAAGCCTTCGTAAGTACGTACGCCGTTACTCTCGGACGCTAGTTCTAGTTGAACAACCTGCCCTTGAGATTGGAGTTCTCCACCAACATTGAACTCTGTAGGTTCCAACTCATAGTGATCAATGATGTCACTACCGACCGCTGTCGTGATCGCCCCAGTACCACTTGTTACTACCGCGCCTTCCTGTGAACCTTGGTCAACACCCGCCTCGTCTAAAGACAATCCCGTCACGTTCTCAATCACTGGATTATCGCCATCAAGGATGGTCATCGTAAAGGTGTTGCTTGCTGTATCTTGGTCAAAGTCGACGATTGTGGTTGGCAAAGAGAGCTCAATCGTATCTTCACCGTTTGTTTGTTCTAACGGCTTAAATTGCTCAAATTGGTAGGTACCATCAGTATTCAGACTGATGGTTAAGACGGTTTCATTCGAGCCAGCAATGGACAAGGTGATAGTACTGCCGTCTTCAGAGAGTACCGCTTCTGTCGCCTGATTATCACTCAATAGGCCATCGAACTGACTAAGTCCTTCTTGATTAAACGTGACCGTTGCCAATTGATCACTACCAATATCAACAAAGGTGCCAGTGATTGGTGTAGAAGAAGATTCAACGTTTTCAAAAGTAACGTTTTGCGGCGCAGGATCATCGCCATCAATAACGGTTGTCGTAAAATCAATAGGCGCTTGAATGCTGTTCCCACCAATATCTGCGCCAGTAATATCAAAAGCGATATTGATTTGATCACCGACGATAGATACTTGGCCATCAGCGATGGACGCCACATGGTCAATACCCTGGCTAATCGTGGTAACGACCTCTAACTCTAAATCACGGCCTAAAGATGTCGCTTCGATCTCGATACGAAGCACTTCGTTACCACCTTGAGTGCCGATAATGGCATTTTGCGCTTCGTCGTAAACGAACGCTACTGGCTGACCACCAGAGGTAATGTCACTATTTAACTCGGTTAACAAAGACTCTAATGAGGACGTTTCAGGTACAAATGAAGCAGTATCAAGTGCGAGATCCCCTGCTTCAACCAGCACACTAGAAGAAATGGTTTGCGGGTAGCTAGATAGAGAAATTGAGCCTTCTGTTACGCTAGATTGCAGTGACTGCCCACCATCAGCAAAGATCGTGACATTCAAACCGTCATCTTCGTCGCGATCATCTTCTCCGCTGCGAGTCGCAGACGTTTCAAAAAAAGTAGACGCGAGTACTTCCGGGTTATTATATTCAACCGTCACGTAGCCAGCATTAGCCGAGCCTTCAGCACCTGCGCCAGCAGCTGTTGCTTCTAAGATAGCGGTAGGGTCAGCTCCGTCTAAAATAGCTTGCTGGATAGCGGCAATATCGTTGGCGTCGAAGTCAGCACTTCCAATAGCCGTTGGGTCAAAAGTCACCAAGCCATTAACTGGAGATTGTACCAATACTGGTTCTAGTGATTCAGAAGAAGGCAAAGGAAGACAAGCAACACAATTTGCATCGACCAGATAAAGCTCATTATTTATCTGTACGTCGAGAGAAGCATTATTTTCTGTGATAATAATCTCGCCAGGTCTTAACTCATCCCCCGCTTTTATGACCTTAACGTTTCCATCCAGGCCCAAAACCAAAACTTCACCTTTGACAGCATTTACAATCGCGCTCTGCGGTACCGTGTGCGTACTCATCTGACCTCCGCTAATGGCTTACGTTTCCCATTAACCTTTTTAGATAATTTCTTATTAATTTAGTGCGGCATACTGCACACCTTTATGCGATTAAACTAAGTATTGAATCATTAAACAATCGATAAATACCCTACTACCGAGCAACATAAGTAAAACTTACTCGTAGTCACAGAAATGTGACACATGTGCTAACACGTAGATATCGAATAATTATATGAAATTGATACCTTATTCTAATTAAGTGTAGTTGTTTTAAGAAAAGAAGAGAGATGAAATCATTCAGTTAAACGCCAGACTGCCGGTTGCGATCAATAATGGAAGAAAAGCAATGAGAATGTTGTATACACCGGAGCGTGATGACAGCTTAATCAATATCGGTGACGAAAAAAACGTAACGATTAAATATTGAACAACATAAATTGCAGGACAAAATGCAACGATAAAAATGTGGCTTACGATATGAATCCCCGCACACCACGAGTTCGGTTTTGTTCTGATATACAGCAAAAAAAACACGAGCAAGCTAATAATAAAATACATAAACACAGCACTTGAAAATAATTATCATTTTCAATCATATGTAAATATTCCCTTACTTTCAATGGTGTTTGAGCTATTAATGTCATCGTTATTATCAATCAACACAATAAGTAAAATTATCAGTAATTCCAGTCCTAAACGTTTGCGTAATCGCTAACCTTCTCTTAACCTTGATTTGAGGCTTTTATCACGGTTTTTCCATTGATATAGTGCGTCCATACAACAAAAAAAGACCATTCGAGGCATGGAGCTTCCTCATTAATCTCAAGATGAGAAGAATTGGTACCGACAAAATTCGGCAGATTTTAAGAGGGTCAAAAAATGGACATGAATATGGTTGAGATTTTAGGTTATGCAGCTTCAATCATGGTCGCTATTTCGCTAACTATGAAAGATATTGTTAAGCTTCGTATCCTTAACTTTATTGGTTGTGCGCTATTTACTGCTTACGGACTAATGATTGATTCTTGGCCTGTAGTACTAACTAACGGTTTTATAGCTTGCGTTAACATCTACTTCCTAGCAAAAATGCAGCAGGAAAAAAAAAGCCTAGAGCCTGAGAAAGCGCAATAGCATTCAAACAATAAAAGCCCGCAAATCATAAGATTGCGGGCTTTTGCTTTTAACATTCCCTTTCTATCACAGCATCCTTAAACGAGCGCTAACGAACCCAGCTAAGTGCTAATGTTTCTCGACGAGAAAACATGTCCACATGCGATGAAATGATCGCCTTAACCGTATTCAGTTTCTCTTCTGAATCCGCCTCACAGGTTATAGTTAAGCTAGATGCACAAAGGTTAAACTCCGCTTTTCCCGTCGGAAATGTCACCAAACCGCTATTTTCATTCCAAGTAGCAGGAACTTTTCGTCCAAAATGCCGACAAAGCGTCACTAAGTATTTGTCAGCGTGTTCGCTATCTATTCGGGTGCTTTCTTTAATCATGAACTTACTCGTTACTTTGAAACGTCCTATGAAGAACCTTGTTAGAATTGATAAGCTGCAGAGAGCTTGAAGTTGCGACCCGGCTCGTAGTCATCAAGCGTGAAGCCACGTGCAGTACCCGAACGAGACGCATGAGAGCTGTACAACTCGTCAAATACATTATCAATACCAAAGGTCACCGACAGTCCATCAATATCAGACGGCACCCATTGAGCGTATAGATTATGCACATCATAACTTGCTTTCTTTGGCTGACCATCAAAGACGTTGTCTTCCTCTAGAACAAACATTGAGTTCCACCCGAAGATCGTTTCTAAAGCGTCTGACTGGTAATCCAAAGTTAGAGCAATGCTATCACCCATATCAATGCTACGCCCATTGCCCCCAGCAACAGGACCACCAGTATTCTTGTTTTTGGTGTCCGACTTAGAGTAAGAAAGTTTGCTGTTAAACTTGTCGTAACCATAAGAAGCACTTGCCTCAAAGCCTTTAATCTCAACATCACCTAAGTTGTAAATCAGGTAAGTTTGAGTCGCGTTTTGGTACTGATCTGCAATGTAATCATCAATTTCCGTTTGGAATACCGTAATATTCGCCCCAAAGAAATGCTTATCAAAGGTTTTATCAAAACGAACACCACCCTGCGTGTTCAATCCCGTTTCTGGCTTTAACCCATCCTCTAAAAATGCAACGTCTTGGTAAGCAATAAAGGTTTCCATTAGCTCTGGACCTTTAAATAGAGAACGTGCACTCGCAAACAACGTCCAATCTTGAGTCACCGCCCACTCTGCTGCTAGAGCCCAAGTCACATCATCATAATTACTGGTTCCTGTCTCAGCTTTGCGTTTGTAATCATCAAAGCGCATACCTGCGGTAATAAAGAAGGCATCAGAGAAGAAGAACTGATCTTCTACAAACAGTGCGGTTGAAATCGCCGATTCGTCCATAAACTTACGACTACCGTAGTAACTCGAAGACGTTTTATCCATGTAGTCGAAGCCATAAGTGACTCGATTATCAAACTCACCTAACATAACATCTGACTGGAATTTGCCATTCAAACCAAAGTTTTGGTTTTTGGCGGTGTTCTTTGATAAACGGTTCGAGGGCCAACGAGGGGCCATCACCGTTTCGTCACGTTTAATTTCTGTCTCGGTATTATAAAGAGTGACGTTTCCTTGGTGTTGTTCGCCTCGCAACTCGTAACTCAAAGTAACGGTATCGCGGTCATAATCCGTAGGGATAAGTAACTTGCTCGACAGGCTATTATTTGCACTACCAGACATATCAGGACGCGGACTGTAATCTCCACTGTCTCGGTACATGTCATAAGAGAGCTCAAAACGATGGATGTCATTTAGTTCATACCCCAGCTTAGCCAGAATGTTGTAAACATCACCTGCAGCACCATAGGTTTTATTGCCATCACCATCTTCAAAATCATCACGCGTAACGTAATGGCCATAGACCATCGCATCAATGTTTTCGGACAAAAGTCCGTACAGTGTCAACGAACCTTGTTGGTTGTCGTTGGATGCATAGCCGCCATAAACACGCGCACCAAACTTTTCATCGTAACGAAGTAAGTCACGAGCGTCTTTCGTTTCAAAGTAGACCGAACCGCCTAACCCGTTTTGAGTCACAGAGTTATTACCTACCTTAATGTCCGCAGATTTGAGAATGTCAGGGTTCAACGTCAAGTTACCAATATGATGGAACATGCTCGCATGCTGAGAAGCACCGTCAAGACGAATGTCCAAATCGGTTTCGCTCAAACCACGAATCGTAATACGTTGATTCACAGAGTGTGTGCCACCAACATCCACACCGGGAATATCGCGCAGTAAATCAGACATGTGATCCGCTTGCTTCAGTGACATGTCGTCCGCAAACATCGACTCAGTGTTGCTGGAAACTTTCGTTCCCCATACAACGACCTCTTCAAAATGTGACTCAGTATCTTGAGCTAAAACAGGGGTTGATAGCGCCATTCCCACTGCAAGGCAAAGGCTTGAAAGCTTGATAGGTGAACAAGCAGGGCTTTCCATAACTTAATTCCTAAATATTAATGATAATAATTCTCAGGTATAATAAGCATGAGTTTTATAAATACAAAGGCGATTTGGTTATGCGAAATCGCACAAGTGTTATGAGGAAGTGTCAAATGCAGGAAGTCACAACAAAACGAACTAAAATTGCCAAGATAGCTTTAACCCAAAGACTAGAGGCGACAGAGAAACAATGGATTGTCACGCAAGGCCAACCTTATCAAACTCAACTGGCCGAAGGTAAGTTCCTATCATATCAGTACAATGATCAAATTTTTGTTCATGGCGGGCGTTGTCTAGAACTTATTGATTCGAATATTGTTTCTACTGCACACGCCTCACTGCTGGTCACTATTCTTTTAGAAGGTAGACTCTCGTTTGGCTACGACGATTTGCAATTTGATTTAGACGCGAGCGACGGCCCTAAGGGTGTAGTGGTGAACTTACTCAAACCTGCAAATTTTCGTCGTTCACTGCTCAAAGATAACCTCATTAATAAGATCAACATATTGGTTAAGCCCCAATGGCTAGAGGCCCGCCTTGAGCAAAATTGTAGTCATCGAGCCTTTTTTAACTCTCATCAGGCGTTTCAACAGTTGGAGCTTAACCAGACGCTATGCGAGCTGGCTGAAACGTTAACAAATAGAGAAACACCGCAAGAGTTCCAAGAGAAGCTAGAGGTCGAAAGCTTGATCTATCAAATATTACATCAAGCCACCAAGCAAATTCCTAAGAATTTCAGTGCTAAAAACAGCAGTATTGAACGACACATTGATGGTCGGATTGAGGATATTGTCAGCTATATTGAAACTCACCTTGATCAAGAACTACGCTTGGAAAAGTTGGCGAGCCAATTCTCAATGAGTGTTTCAAACCTGCAGCGCCGATTTAAACAATCACTTAATATGACCATAAACGGCTACATTCGTTTTCGACGTCTTGAGATTGCTAGGCAACATTTGGAACGTGGCCTAGTGACGATAACAGAAGCCGCCTATGAAGCCGGATACCACCACCCTTCTAACTTCACTTATGCCTTCAAAAAGGCATTTGGTGTGCCACCACATGAAGTGATTAAAGAGTAAGGTAACTGACTGTTATTTAGAAGTGTCTTATCCACAACATCGGTATATACTCGCCTTAAACGTTATGGAGGTTAAACATGAATATTGGTGCTGTCGCGAAGCTCACAGGGCTTTCATCTAAGTCGATTCGATTATATGAAGACAAAGGGATCATATCTCCACCAGCGCGTAGCGACTCTGGCTATCGCGAATATTCAGATAATCATATTCAAGAGCTTAACTTGGTATCACGCGCAAAAAGCGCAGGCTTTTCATTGCAAGAATGCAAAGAGTTCGTACAACTTGCTCATAACCCCAACCGCAAAAGTAGCGAAGTAAAAGCAAGAACCATGGACAAACTGAGAGAGGTTGAAGAAAAAATTGCACACCTCATGGAGATCAAAACACAACTTGAAGGTTGGGTTTCTTCTTGTCCTGGAGATGCAGAGAGCCGATGCCCGATCATAGACGAGCTCACCAAGTAAGCCCGCCTATCTATTGATCTCGTTAAAAACGAACTAGCTCGCTTAATGATAGGTACACATGCGCTTACCGTTTAACTCTATGATGTTAAATGGCGTTTCATAGATGTCCTCTAGCGTAGATGCTTGAATAACCTCTTCAACCGCACCACTCGCCACAACCTTGCCTTTCTTAAGCGCCAATATGACATCTGAGTAACACGCCGCGAAATTAATATCATGAATCACGACCACCATGGCTTTATTCATGTCATGGGCTAACTGCTGTACAACTTTCATGATCTGAAGAGAGTGTTTGATATCTAAGTTATTAAGAGGTTCATCAAGAAAGACATAATCTGTATCTTGTGCAATCACCATAGCAATAAATGCAAGCTGTCGCTGACCACCACTTAATTCATCCAAGTATTTGTCTTGAATATCTTGCAAATCTAAGTAGTCGATCGCTTGTTCTATGACCTCATGATCTTCTTTAGTCAGATTTCCTTTAGAGTATGGGAAACGACCAAAAGAGACTAACTCTTTTACGGTAAACCGCATTGTAATCGAGTTAGCTTGGCGAAGTACTGCCAGTTTTTTCGCTAGCTCTTTTGTGTCCCATTCCGCGATTTCCTTGCAATCAATGATAACACTACCGCCATCTCGCTCCGTTAAGCGCGAGGCCATAGATAACAGCGTGCTCTTTCCCGCGCCATTTGGACCGATAATCGATGTTACCTTGCCCTTTTCAAACTGAGTATTGGCCTCGTCTACGACTTTGTTTGAACCAAAAGCCTTCGTTAATTTGTCTATTACTATCATATTTATACAACTTTGTTTTTCAGCAGCAGGTATAAGAAATACGCACCGCCGATAAAGTTAATTACGACACTCAACGTCGTCTCAAAACTGAACACGTTTTCAATTATCCATTGCCCAGCAAGTAGTGAACTGATGGATAGAAACGAACATCCGACCAATAGCGTTTTATGTTGGTAACTTAGGAACATTTCTCGGCTTAAGTTGGTCACTAGTAAACCAAAGAACATGATTGGCCCTACCAAAGCCGTAGAAATAGCAATCAAAACCGCCGAGATAATAAACACATTTCTCGTCACTTTAGGTACATCAACACCCAAGCTTTTCGCATTGTCTTGGTCGAGCCAAAACACATCTAAAGTGCGATGCATCCTAAACAACAACCAACATGCAAACATCAAAGCCGGAGCACTAAAGTAAACCAAGTTCACTTTGACATTATTGAAACTGGCGTACAGTTTCGACTGAACAATTGCATATGTGTTTGGGTCCATCAGCAAAGAAAAGAATGACGCCGCATTGGAAAATAGCTGACCAAAGATCAAGCCGACCAATAGCAACGTAATCAAGTTCTTGCTTCCTTTTGAAAAGTAAAACCCAAACAGCAGTAGCGAAAACGACACCATTACAATTACTGCAATCGCGAAATTGACGTACAAGTTAAGAACTAAGGTACTCAACCCACCAAAAATCAACACGATCAAAATTTGGGTTAACACATACAGCGCATCAAAACCCATGATACTTGGCGTTAAAATTCGGTTGTGCGTAATGGTTTGAAATACAAGTGAAGACTGAGCAATGGCCACACCCGCTAGCACTATCGCCAATACTTTAGGAACTCTACGAGACAAAAAATATTGGTAGTTGTCAGCCGTTAGCCCAATACCAATAAACAAACACGCGAAAAGAATCGCAATGCCACCTAGCAGCAGGATTTTCGTTGAATCACGCATGTTGCTTACCTCGCAACAACATAGCGATGAATACCATGCCACCCAATATGCTAATCACGATAGAGATTGGCATTTCATGAGGGAAAATAATTAAACGACTCACCAAGTCGCAACACAACACTAAAATGGCCCCATACATGGCCGTAAGCGGAATGTTCTTTTTGAGGTTATCGCCATAAAAGTGACTCACGAGATTCGGTACAATCAGCCCTAAGAATGGCAACTGGCCAACAATCATCACGACACTTGCTGACATGATGGATACCAATAGCACGCCAATCGTCACAACCTGCTGATAATTTAAACCCAAGTTTATCGCGAAATCTTTTCCGATACCTACGGCAGAGATCCTTGCGGCAAAAAGATAGCTGAGGATAACCATTGGTACCGCGATGTACAGCAGTTCAAAATCACCACGCAAGATGTTGGCGAAGTTTGCTACTGTCCAAGCATTCAGACTTTGAAGTGCATCATATTTGTAAGCGATAAACGTAGTCATGGATTGGATGACATTGCCGAAAATAATCCCGACAAGAGGCACAAAAACCACGCTCTTAAATTGAATGCGCTGAATAAAGAAAACAAACGCTAGCGTCCCAAATACCGAGATGCCGAATACGAGCCAAAGGTGATTGTCGTTACCAAAGAAAACCACGCTCAGTACGTAGCCCAGCATGGCACATTCGATCGTACCAGTTGTAGAAGGTGCAGCAAATCGGTTCTGGCTGATTTGCTGCATGACAAGACCCGCAATACTCAAGCCAGCACCAGCAAGCAGTATGGCAAATAAACGTGGTATACGGCTGGTAAAGAAAAGCTCTAATGCTTTCTCATCACCTGAAAAGAGTTGTTGGGGCGTCATGTTTGCCACCCCAACAAATAACGAAACCGTGCTTAAAACCACAAGGGTTAGCAATAACTTCTTCAAAGTTAACCTCTGCTATCTTGGATTACAGTTCAACGGTTTGCTTTATCTCACTGACCATTTTTTCTGTTGCTGTCACACCAGACATCGACAAATACCACGCGTCCACATCTAAATAAGTGATTTTGTGATTTTTATATGCTGCGGTCGCTTTGACTAAGTCGTTATCCATGGATTTACGAATATCGTTATCCGGCGTACCTGTCAGAGAATTTCGGTCAACCACGAGAATATTTTTCGGGTTAGCTTCACGAATAAACTCATAAGAAATGACATCTCCGTGAGTGCCCGTTTTCACGTGCTCAACCGTTTCCAAGAAGCCAAAGTCGTTATAAATGACGCCAAATCGCGACTGGGCACCAAACGCGCTGATGTTGTCACCCATGCTCAAAATCGTTAGTGCATCATTTTTGTTCGATTGGTTGTAGTCACGGATTGCTTTGAATTGAGCATCTAGCGCTTCAATTTTCTGCTCTACTTTTTCTTCGATATTGAAGATCTTACCAATATTGCGCCATTGCGCTTGCGTGCCTTCCCAATAGCCTTGGTTCTCTTTCGCCGCAAAAACAACTGTAGGGGCAATTTCACTCAGCTCTTCATATTTCGCAGACGCTCGCGGACCAACCAAAATCAAATCCGGTTTTTGCATGTAGATGGTTTCAAAATCAGGTTCAAACAAACTACCCGCAGAGGTGTAGTTATCTTTGCTGTATTTTGAAAGGTAACTAGGAAGATTAGACGAGTTAGATACTGCAACAGGATCGATACCAAAGTTGTCCAGCGCATCTAGCGGGCCAAAGCCAATCACAACCACACGCTCTGGGGATTGTTCTAGCTCTGTTTGACCCATGTAGTGGTCAATCACAACTTTAGCAGCGAAAGAAGGAGAAACAGTAAATAACGACAGCATAGCCGCACCGACGAATTTTTTCATTTTGTTAAGCCTTAATGAGATCTATTATCATACGCGTTCGCAATATAACGCTACTCTTTAATGCATTCAACAAAATTTAAGGTACTTTACATTAGTTACGTTTACTCAAGACTTAGATATATCAAAGACTTATAAAACCCATCAGTTTCAATACCTGGGCGTATCATTCATGCGCTTCAATAAACGCTTTGAGTGCCAGCTCATCAATAATCTCCAAACCGTTGTCCGTTTTTGTAATCAATCCCTTTTCAATCAAGTCCTTAACTGCACGTCGATAGACTCGGCCTGAGGTGCCAAACCGCTCAGCCTCTTGGTTCACTTTATCAAAGCCACCAAGGAGCTTATCCGTCTGATTACGGACGAGAAGATCATAGGCAATGTTGTAAGTAATGGGATGCAACAAACGACTAGTGTAGATATCCATGGAGTCTTGATAATCCTCAGCCAATGCTGAAGCGAAGAACACCATCATTTGGGGATAATTTTGCAGTGCTTCGGTTAGTTTTTGGATACAGATAACATCAACCTGCATATGTTCATCTGCTATCACATTCCATTGACAAGGAGTCCGAGTGAAGAACTCCATTTCACCATAAACATGATAGTCGCAGTTAGCTTCCCCTAATTGAAAACGTCGTCCATTTGCGGCCAATATGTTCATCGAGACTCGACCTACTGGCACAACATACAAGTACTGAAGTTGCTCACCTTGGCGGAGAATTGCTTCCCCAGCATCAAAGTAACGCGAATTTATTTGGCATTGATAAATCAAATCGCGAAAGGTGGCACTCTTTTCTTCAAGGTATGTTTTGAAGCGACCAGTCGGATAAGGGCTGATTTTCATTTTCTGCTCTCTCAGAAAAAGTTACGGACAACTATTTAAGGTGGATTGTACCCCGTAACTCCAAATAAAAAAGCGACAGTGACCTGTCGCTTTACATCTATTCTGTTTATGTGACTTACTGAGATAAAGACTGGCTAACGCTGAGCAACCAAGGCTTCTAATGCCGTAATCGCGGCGCTCTTCTCACCTTGCATCATTACTTTGGCTTCATCAACGTACTGACCAACACCTTCTTTCACATCTTGTTGATACAGCACCACGTTGTTTAATATCGAAGCCACATGAAGGCCTCGTAGTCGACCGACCGTAAACAGCGCAGAGGTTTCCATATCGGCACCTAAGATGCCTTTTTTGTTCCAATGTTGGCATATTGCATCTTCGTCATCGGTATAGAAACTGTCGTGAGAACGCACCACACCAAAATGATAATGCACTTTTTGCATCGACAAGTAACGCTCAACTTCCTTTAACAGTGAAAAGCTTGCGTAGGCTGGATAAGACGAATCGACATACGCTTTAGAGCCGCCCTCATCTCTTACCGCGCCTTCGGCAATGATCAACTCGCCAAGATGAATGCCTGATTGCATTGCCCCCGCCGATCCAACGCGTACCACATGAGTCACACCGCACTGTTTTAGCTCTTCCACTGCGATGATCATCGATGGCGCACCTATACCTGTACTACATACTGAAACAGGCTTGCCTTTGTAGTTGCCGGTAAACACACGGTACTCGCGGTTTTCCGACACCATTTCTGCATCATCAAATAATGCCGCGATACGATTCGCTCGATCTGGCTCGCCGCATACAATAACGAAGGGAGCGATTTGTGTTTCATCCACTCCGATATGAGGTTGTTTGGCCATTCTTCGTTCCTTACGCAGCAGCGTGCGCTAAGGTTTTATCGCCATTGCGCTTAGCGCTACGAGCCCATTCACGCGTGCCATTGGCAGCGATGAACATAAGAATCGCGTACTGAACAGACATTGCGTAAACACCTTGCGTCGCGTAGATACCCACACTGATAATGTTAATCACGACCCATAGAATCCAGTTTTCGACGTATTTACGTGTCATCAGAATTTGTGCAACAACAGAAAGTACTGTCATGGTTGCATCCCAGAACGGAAACGCGTCAGGTTCAAGCACCGGTTCAGCCAAGCCAGCACCAAAGAGATTCAAGCTATCAACAGCAATATTTGCTAGCGCAAAGAAAAATGGGTCGATATAGATCGTTAATAATGCGATACATGCAACGCTAATAGAGGCAGTAGTAATAAGTTTCTGTTTATTTAACCAGCGAACCTCCAGCGTTTCACCTTGTGCATTTGGACGAGTCCACGCATACCAGCCGTAAATGTTCGCACAGAAGAAAAACAATTGAAGAAGCAATAATCCGTATAACTGAATTTGAAAAAAGATAACGGCAAAAAGCGTGACATTCAGCAAACCGAATAAGTAGTTGATGGTTTTTTCTTGGCTGGCAAACCAAATGCAAAGCAGTCCAAAAACTGTACCGAAAGCTTCGATCCAACTCATTGCGTAGCCGTCGCCGATCGGAATGTTAACGAGAGTATTATTAATATCGAGTAAGGCAAAGAGGTCCATAACATGTCCTTTATTATTTTGTTTGGAATACGCTTATATTAGAGCGTGATCCCCAACAAAAAGGAGGACATTTGTCCTCCTCTTGATGCACTCGATCATAATTCAGTTCAATGTTTACTTGAAAGCAATAAATGATGCTATTGAACGATGTTGGAAATAGACGTGCCTATGAATCCAAGCCTAGATAGCGTTTTTTGAATGCAGAAGCTGATGCAAATAAAGCTGACGCCAAAAGTGTAATAATAAAGCCAATTGCGTACTCAAATGCTTCATTAACCAGTAGCTGATAGCAGCTCACAAAAAAAATCAATACAACTGTAATAACATTAACTCGGTGAAACCAAGGGTGTTTTACAGATAACTTAGCGTAACCTTTTGATAACATTTAACTAATCCGCCAGACAACAATTAATAGTTTTATTTATAATCAACGACGATAGTAAGGCTTTATCGTATAAAGAGAAACGACTTTTTTAATTTTTTAGCTCAACATCACACGTCATTCAGTGACGTTTGACTTTAACCTCTTGACGCTTTTCCGTTCCACTAGAGTCGGTTCTAATTGTACGACCTGTGCCTCTGTTGACTTTTCATCCAACTTTCGGACAAGAGTCTCAACGGCAGCCTGCCCCAAACGGTACTTAGGCTGATGAATGGTAGTTAGCGATGGCGACATAAATTTCGCGATATGGATGTCATCGTAACCAATAATGGACAGGTCGTCCGGCACTTTAATATCGAGCTCATTTGCGGCGTTAATCACCCCCATCGCCATCATATCGTTAGAGACGAAAATCGAGCTAGGTAATGCGCCACGCTGAGCCATTTTTTTGAACGCTTGATACCCACCCTCACATTCGAAGTCAGACTCAATGATCCAATTGGCATTAAATTCCAAGCCAGATTCGTTCATTGCTCGCTTATAACCTTCGTATCGCATTTGCGCTTGGTGTTTAATCAAAGGGCCTGTGATGCACCCAATTTCGGTATGGCCGCAATCAATTAAGTATTTCGCCGCTAAGTAACCGCCACGAAGTGAGTTGTCTTGGATTTTATCGCTTGTAAATAGCATCGGCCCCCAGTCCATTACCACAACTGGGATATCTGGGTAACGCTCAAATACATCGATACGCTCTCCTTCTAGCGACGAGCACATCAAGATCAAACCATCGACACGCTTTTGCAATAGCGTATTAATGGATTGACGCATACGTTCGTTATCACCCTCGGTGTTACATAAAATGAGGCTGTAGCCTTTTTGGTAGCAGCTGCGTTCGACGCCTTTTACGACTTCGCCAAAGAATGGGTTGGTTGAGGTTGTCACGAGCATACCAATGGTTTTGGTACGATTAACTTTGAGGCTACGCGCCAACGCAGAGGGCGCGTAGTAGTTAAGCTCTTTTGCGGCATTGTTAACGCGTTCAGAGATCTCTTCGCTCACAAAACGCGTCTTGTTAATAACATGGCTCACTGTTGAAGTGGAAACCCCTGCCAGTTTTGCGATGTCTTTCATCGTCGCCATGTTACTACTCCTATTTTAATGAGGCGTTGTGCGCCTTATTGTTCCGCGAGAAACGCGTCCACCTCTTCGCGGGTTGGAATCGACGTTTGCGCGCCAAAGCGGGTCACAGAAATTGCAGCCGCCGCATGTGCAAACTTAATCGCTGATTCTAAAGGTAAATCTTCTAGGAGACCAGTGACGAATGCCCCATTAAATGTATCGCCCGCAGCGGTAGTATCCGTCGCTTCAACGCGGAAACCCGAGATGATTTCGCCTCGACCGTTTTGGCTTAGCCAAACGCCTTTTGCACCGAGTGTGATCATGACAATTTCTATACCTTTACCATGTAGCACATTCGCCGCTTCTTGCGCGCTTTCGTTGTCTGTTACAGTAATACCTGTCAGAACTTCAGCTTCCGTTTCATTTGGCGTAATCACGTCAATGTAAGACAGTAATTCATCTGACAATTCACGAGCTGGCGCAGGATTCAAAATGACATTGGTTTTGGCATCTTTCGCTACACGCGCAGCTTTCTCAATGCCGCACATCGGCGTTTCCAATTGCATTAGCAAGTAATCTGCTTGGCGAATACGCTCTAAATCTGGCTCAATCGCTTCTGCTGTCAGTTTGGCGTTCGCTTCAGCTGAAATGCAAATGCTGTTCTCACCACTGTCCGACACTTGAATCATCGCGATACCTGTCGGGCAATTTGGCTGCATCTTCACACCAGTGATATCGATGCCGTCCATTTTGAAGTTTTCGCGAATGTTAATGCCGAATGAGTCGTCGCCCACACAAGCGATAAAACCGATGTCTGCATTTAATCGCGCCGCCGCGACGGCTTGGTTGGCACCTTTGCCACCTGGGATAACTTGATAGTTGCGACCATGCAGCGTCTCGCCTGGGCGAGGGAAAGAAGGCACTTGAAGAACATGGTCAGCGTTTACACTACCTAACACCACTAACTTATTCATACGGTTATCCTCGGTTCTGAATGAACCCTTTTAAAAAACTGTTTAGGAAAATACATTAGATGACTTTAACTTCTCTTCCTGATGAAGGAGTCTCGATAAAAAGCCAAAGGCATCTATACCCCACACTTTGCAGTATTTTGGGTAAGTTTGCCCTCACCTCCTAAACGACAGATATAAACGGAGGAGAGAGCAAAAATTAGGATGATTTATTGGAACTTGAAACTTACTTAGTGACTACTTTTAGTGGTACTGGGATGTACTCTTCTACTTCTTCACCTTTCAAAACTTTGTCAGCCGTTTCAACACCTAAAGCACCGATAAGGTCTGGTTGCTGAGCAATAGTTGCCGCTAGTTTGCCACGGTTAACTGCTGCAATGCCGTCTTCCGTACCATCAAAACCAACGATAACGACATCTTTGCCAGAAGCTTGAACTGCACGAAGTGCACCTAGCGCCATTTCATCATTCTGTGCAAATACCGCTTGTACATCCGGGTTAGCCGCTAGCAGGTTTTCCATTACGTTTAGACCTTTTGTGCGGTCAAAGTCAGCCGGTTGGCTAGCAAGAAGATCCATATCGCTGCCCTTCACTGCATTCATAAAGCCTTCACCGCGCTCACGCGCTGCCGATGTGCCCGCAATACCTTCAAGTTGAATGACTTTTGCTTTTTCGCCGACTTTTTCCATGATGTAGTGGCCTGCCATTTCACCACCAATTACGTTGTCCGACGCGATGTGACTCACAACTTCACCACGGCTTGCACCACGGTCTAATGTCAACACAGGGATCTTAGAACGGTTCGCCATACGAATTGCATTAGACACTGCATCAGAATCCGTTGGGTTGATAAGAATTGCTTTTACGCCGCGAATACTTAAATCCTCGATGTTCGACAGTTCTTTACTCGGGTCATTTTGCGAGTCCAGTACAATTAAGTCGTACCCCAATTCTTTCGCTTTTGCTTCCGCACCGTCTTTCATCGTTACGAAGAACGGGTTGTTTAGCGTCGAAACCACAATCGCCATGGTATCTTGAGCTTGCGCCGCTACCGATACGGTTGAAGAAAGAAGTGCAGCAGAGATAAGAGTTGCAAGTTTTTTCATCGTTCTAGTCCTTTGTGTAGGGTGAGCCAGTACACGTCCCCTGACTCGGTTTGTATTCACTGTTTTATATATACAGATTGTTATGAATTACTTGTTTTTGTTGTCTACCAATACCGCCAGCAAGATAACCACTGCTTTTGCAATCATTTGGTAGTAGGAAGAAACATCAAGTAGGTTAAGTGCATTGTTCAAGAAACCGATGATCAGCGCACCAATCAAGGTACCCATGATACGACCTTTACCGCCCATCAAGCTGGTACCGCCAAGAACAACCGCTGCGATAGCGTCTAGCTCGTAGCCCATACCCGCTGTTGGCTGCGCCGAAGAAAGACGAGACGTTACAATAATGCCTGCAAGCGCTGCTAACATACCGCAGATGGCGTAGACACCAATCTTCACTCGGTCTACATTGATACCTGATAGGCGAGTCGCAGACTCATTGCCGCCTAGTGCGTAAACATAGCGACCAAAGCGCGTGTGGTTAAGTAAATACCAAGCCGCTGCAAACACAACCACCATTAACCAAACAGGAACCGGAATGCCTAGCGCGTAGCCAGTACCAAACCATGCGAACGCATCCGCGGTGTCAGTAAAGCCTGTCGAGATTGGTCGACCTTCGGTGTACACCATGGTCACACCACGTAGTAACGTCATGGTAACCAGCGTAGCGATAAATGCCTGCACCTTACCCTTCGCAATAATGATACCGCTGATCGCACCTAACGCTGCACCTGCGACTAAAGCAGTTGGAACCGCCACCAGCACCGGAACCTCAAGCGCAATCATGCTTGCCGCAAAGGCACCACACAATGCCAATACCGAACCAACACTTAAGTCGATGCCTGCTGTTAAAATAACTAATGTCATACCCACTGCGATAATGGCATTCACGGAGGTTTGACGAAGAATGTTGAGAATGTTGTCGACCGTAAAAAAGTTCGGGTTCAAAAATGACACAACAACGATCAGAAAGATCAAAGCTATCAGTGATTTTTGCTCAATCAGCCACTCTTTTGTGAACAACTTCTTGTTGCCAGTTTCGGTTGGTTTGCTCATGGTATTCGTACTCATGCTGCTTCCTCATTGATCTCTTTGCCTACGGCACAGGCGAGTAATTTTTCTTGATCGGCGTCTTTCGCATCAAATTCGCCAGTGATACGACCTTCATGCATCACTAAAATACGGTCGCTCATGCCGAGCACTTCAGGCATCTCGGAAGAAACCAAGATGATGCTCATGCCTTCGGCCTTAAACTTGTTGATGAGCTGATAAATCTCTTTTTTTGCTCCGACATCAACACCACGTGTCGGCTCATCCAGAATCAGAACTTTAGGCTTCGTCATTAACCCTTTCGCTATCGCAACTTTTTGCTGGTTACCACCAGATAAGTTGCCGATGATTTGATCTCGCGTTGGGGTTTTAATGTTGAATAACTTAATAAAATCTTCCACAGCAATCACTTCGTCGCTGTGTTGAATCTGGAAGCCTTTGGTCAGCTGGTTTAGCGAACAAAGTGACATGTTCTCCTTAACCGAAAGACCTAAAACCAAACCATCGCCTTTGCGATCTTCAGAGATGTAAGCGATACCATTTGCCAAACCATCTTGCGGGCTAACCGGGTTAATAGTTTTGTTATCAAGATTGATAACACCATGCTCACTAGGTAATGCGCCGTAAATGACTTTCATGAGTTCAGTGCGGCCTGCGCCCATCAAGCCAGAAATTCCAAGAATCTCACCACGCTTGAGAGTAAAGCTCACATCCTGAACGCCAGACCCAGTCAAACCAATGACTTCAAGACAAGTTTCGCCATGTTGGACATCAATACGTGGATATTGCTCTTCTAATTTTCGGCCAACCATCATTTCAATTAGGCCATCTTCATCAGTGTCGGACACCTTGCACTCACCGATAAACTTACCATCACGAAGCACGGTAATGTCGTCACAGATTTCAAAGATTTCTTTAAGACGATGCGAAATGTATACGATGCCGCATCCTTGCTCGCGGAGCTCATTAATCACTTTAAACAGTGATTCCGTTTCGGTATCGGTCAATGCGTCCGTTGGCTCATCCATAATGATGACTTTCGACTCAAACGAAAGTGCCTTTGCAATTTCCACCATTTGTTGTTCACCAAGGCTTAAATCGCCAAGCAATGTTTTTGATGAATGCTTTACATTGAGGCGTTTTAAAAGCTTGTCAGCTTCGTCATACATTTTGCTCCACTGGATACGCCCTAAGGATCCAGTGAACTCTCGTCCCAAGTAAATATTTTCGGCAATCGTCAGTTCAGGAATCAGGTTCAGCTCTTGGTGAATAATGCTAATACCAGCTTCCTGTGAATCGCGTGGACCTTTAAAGGCCGCCGGCTGACCTTGATATTGAATGCTCCCCGCATCCATGTGGTAAATGCCTGTCAACACCTTCATTAACGTTGACTTGCCTGCTCCATTTTCACCCATCAGCGCCATAACACGGCCTGGATAAACATTCAGGCTTGCTTTGTCGAGTGCTTTTACGCCCGGAAACGCCTTCTCAATTTCGCTTAGTTGTAGAATGGCTTGAGTCATAATCTGTCCTCAATATCTCTGGCTTAAAAAACCACGCCCGCTTGGAAAATAACGTTCGCATATGGCGAGCATTCGCCCGTTCTTACGATAGCGCGACTTTGGGCCGTGCGTGCTTTAAACGCTTCATGTGACACGTAGCTCACCTCAATAGATTTGCCCGTTTCTTCACTCTCTTTGCTCAGTTCGTTGAGCAACGCTTCATGCAAAACTGGGCTTGCATCAGAGAACTCTTCCGCAATGATGACCCCTTCGATTTGGGACTCAGATAGAATTACGCGAACAGTATCAAGAAAACTTGGTACCCCATGCGTTAGCGCCAAATCGATTCGCTGAACATGCTCTGGGATTGGTAGACCAGCATCACATATAGTGATCTCGTCGGTGTGGCCTAGCGTCGCCACCAAGTAAGAAATATCTGAGTTAATTAGGGTACTTTTTTTCATCTCATCGACCTTTCGGTTACACGTTCATACAACCATGAGCGCCTGTTTTAAAGTGTTTTGTTATTAACAGAAAACTCATCGAAACGTTTCGATGAAATAATAATTCGTCATCGCAATTTGACCAGTGTGAGATCGATAAGGTGTGAGAATGATCTGTAATTCAATTGTCATTGAATAGGAAAAGTGCACTTGAGTCACACTTTATCATCGAAACGTTTCGATGACAGTATTTCCCTGTCATTACAGTTAGGTTTTATACAGGGAGGGAAGAAAAGAGACGTCCAACTACTGAGAAAACCTCTAGTTAATAAGCTCGAAACCTTTCACGTCATCACAATTCTTAGATAGCTGCCTGATTTTGGAGAACGCTCACCTTACAATCTGGTTACAATTTGCCAAAACACATCATCCGTTCAGTACCTTACCTGGTACGCGACGTTTGTAGGGACACAAACGGAAACTAAGAACCATAATGAAGTTAAGCAATAGAGTCATTTTGCTTGTCGCGCCAGTGATCTTATTAAGCGCGTTAGTATCTAGCTATATTATTTATAGCATTCAAAAAGTGACGCTCATCAAGCGGGAAGACAGCTATATTCAGTTGCAGATGGAAAAGCTCGCCGGGCAGTTTCGACAAGCGAATATTTTTCTTAATAGCTATGCCTATACGCTCAGTAAAAGTGATGTATTACAAGACTATTTGGTAAATCATAACAACCCCTATCGTGAACGAGTCTTGTTTAACCGATTAGACGAGACCGCTGAAGTATTGAGCCATGGTTACAAAGGCGATGCGAGCATGGCGATCCTCGACGGCAAACAAAACCTTCTCTACTACACAGAAAACAAATATTACGAATCATCGGGCGTGGTCGACCCAAAGGTGTTAGAGTACATATCACGAAGTTTCAATGAGAGAGAGGCTTTCAGTCACACTGGCTTTATTTATAACTCCAGTGGACAAAGCATTCTTCTTCAATATGAGGTCGTCGACAAAAGAACGGGGACTCACCCTTTGAGCTTTGACTCGAAAAATGTGTTTTTTGTGGTAGTTTCCGTATCACTTGAAGCCTTTAACGAGATTAAGCATGAAATCGAGTTTGACACACACAGCGTGATTACTTTCGCCGACAAACCCATTTATCTTGATATTCCTCTCGCTCAAACCATTGAGCTGCTGCCGCACTTTTATGCCGTGCTTTCTCCTGCCGAATATTTAATGTGGAACAAAGTCGATAAAGTGTGGCTAGAACTTGCTTTCTCCTTTGGCGTAGCGGCGTTTTTCACCATCACATTAATCATTTTGGTGTTGTACCGCTATGTGTTGCGCCCTGTTTCTCGCCTTGATAAGCAGCTGAACGAACTTGAATCTAATCAACGTGACAATATTGAAAAGCTAGAAACAAACGATGAAATAGGACGCCTCTCTGCACGCTTTTTTGATATGTATGAGGAACTTAATGTCATCTATAAAAAGACAAAACGCCTAGCTGAAACGGATCACCTGACGCAACTCGCCAATCGCCATCGTTTTCATGAGCTTGCCACTCGTGAACTTATCTCCCCTTCGCAGTTTCTGTGGGTTGTTTACGTCGATCTTGATAACTTTAAATACGTGAATGATAAATACGGGCATGAATTGGGAGATAACTTATTAAAAGTGTTCTCATCACACATCAAGAATGCCTGTCAAAAGTTCTCGCACGATTACAACAGCCCCTGCTTTGCCGCCAGGTTATCTGGTGACGAATTTGCAATTTTGCTGAGCTCAAATCAAGAGGTAAAACGCTTGCCTGATTTGCTTGCATCAGAGCTGCTAAAACCGATTAGTAATCTCAGTTCATCTTGGAGTAATTCATTTCCCGTTACGGCAAGCGTAGGTATTGCACAATATCCTCAAGACGGTACTGACATCGCGAAGTTACTCTCCAGTGCCGATGCGGCTATGTATCAAGCAAAACGGGCAGGGAAAAATCAATACGCCTATTATTCAGCCGCTCTCAATATTGAGTCTCAAAGACGAAGTCAACTTGAACGTGCGCTCCGAAAAAGCAATGTAGAGGAAGAATTTCACCTTGTTTTTCAACCCTATATGAACAATCGAAGCAACGAAATTGAGGGGTTAGAAGTCTTGTTGCGCTGGGAAGCCGAAGGTATCGGCCCTATCCCTCCAAAGGAGTTTATTCCAATTGCAGAGCAAGCCGGATTATTTGATAAAATTGACCGCTGGGTTTTCGCCAATGCAACGGCGGAATACCATCAATTAAGGAATATTTTCGGTAAGGATATTGTTCTTTCGGTCAATCTTTCATCAGCAGAGCTAAACTCGATAGAAATGGCAAACTACATCCATGAACAAGCGACACTGCACAGTGTTAAACCAGAATGTATTGAGATAGAAATAACCGAAACCTTTGCCGCAGAACAACAAGGAACGGCTCTACTTGATGAGCTATCAAAACGTGGCTACCGTCTTGCAATTGATGACTTTGGTTCTGGTTACACATCGTTAACTCAGCTCGTTCAGTATCCGGTTCAAAAAATCAAATTTGATCGAGAGTTCCTCGTTACATTGATGAAGACCAACAACGGCCATGTGATCAAACCTATTATTGAGCTATGCCATGCCCAGAATAAAACGGTTACAGCAGAAGGTATTGAACACAATATGATGCATGAATGGCTATCGGCATACCGCTGCGACTATATGCAAGGCTATTTATTTGGCAAACCAATGACTAAAGAACAATTGAGCTTGTGGTGGCAATCGGCAAATGACGACAGTCGATTTGATGCGTCCATGGCCAGCTCAATTAGGGTTTCAAGAACATAAGTTAAGGGGAGACGTACAGCTGTCACAACTGTGGCGGCTGTATTTAGTTATATATGAGCTTCATTGATAGATGCTCAGCTTTTGTTCCCCCATACCTATATCTATGACTTTAGTCGAGTAAATCACTATTTATTCGTTTTTAAACCAGCACTTCCTTGAAATCCAAACCGGTCAAATTCAGCGCTTTGACGCTATCGTACAAGCCACCTTTTTTGTCCGTGCAAAACGTTCTGAGCCCAGCACCTTTTACTCTGAACAAGTCAGATTCATTAACGGCTTCCCTATTCAAAACGAGTTTCTTAAACGGTCTAGCACGACTTAGCTTACCATGACGAAGATTATACTCGGTAGCAGAGGTATCAATGGCATCAATTTGAGTGACAATGTTTAATGCTCGCCAAGGCTTTCCTTGTAGATTTAATGGTAAAAATTCGACATTCTCGCTCAACACATCGAGCTTATCCGCAATAGAAGCGGATACAGCAAGAGTAAAAGATCCCCATGCTGCAATATCAGGCCTGGGTAATGGCTTTTCACCCTTAACGTCTAACCATTCAATATCAATACTTTTCCAACTGGCTTTAACAGACTCTCCATAGAGTTGGATAGGTTTGCTTGCCGTTACTTGAAGAGACATTTCCAATGGCGACTCTCGCAACATTGCAAAATCATTAACATTGGGAGTGACAATAAACACTTTATTAAATGCTGTCATAACCGTCCTTAAATCAATTTGAGCGCTTTCAAACCAAACATAATAAATAGAGTTTACTTTCATGTTCAAAAATTTAATGAATTCAGATCTGGCGTTCTTATCTTTTAATTTCTAAGTTTTATTATTTATATATTTTAATCCACACGATAGAATTATTTTTTAAATTTTTACTATGTACCCTTCCTTATGTAATCGAATAAATTAGAGAATAAACAATAGCACGCATCACTTCACTTTTGTCGAGCTCATCACTCTCACTTAAACGATACATTCACAAGTTCAATTTTTGTACGACTTAGACTTGGCTTTGTCAATCGTGAATTAAAAACAACCGATTCACCGCTGTTTTACTGCCTTTTCTTACCACCCTGTTGTTTATTCATACATTATAAATGCACTTATACACATAACGATTCGGCGTTACGATTTGTTACGAGTTAAATCACAAACTTTTGAGGTATTGGATAAAGCGTAGAAAAAGAAAACACATTGAAATAAAAAGAGTTTCTAAAGTACGAAAAATAAAACGCCGTTTTTATAAATTAGCAACTTCACAAATATCCTTAAACACAGTTTTATTAATTACATATATCAGATATTATTTACGCCGAAGTTTATAGAAACCATCGTTAAACTTCATATTTTATATAAGTTTCAATTAGTTAGTTTTTAACTCGAAAACTTATCGTCAACCCAATATCAAGCACCTAAGCGTGCAATAAGAAACATTGGGAATAGAATTATATTGATGTGCATGTTGTTTTAACGAATGCATGAAGCAATCGGTAAATTTGTAACACCATAGAGTTTTATTTAGCCAAGATGAAAAAGTTAATTTTATTATTTACATGTGCGCTGTTGTCTGTCTCACCTTTTGCTTTTGCAAAACAATCAGATAACGAACTCAGGGATCATTTACGACCAAAGCAAGTTGAACATGTGTTTAAACAAGCCAAGCTAGATGGCATAGTAGACTTTAAGTTGTTCAGTGACGCTTACATCGCTTATCAGAAGACACCCGATAGAAAGAAGTCGGTACTAACGATCATCGACTATAGTAAACCATCAACTGAAAAGCGTTTTTATGTGGTTGATTTAGATAAAAAGAAGCTAATCTACAATACGTATGTTTCTCACGGCGTGAACAGCGGAAAGAAAACAGCGACACAGTTTTCAAATGTCGTGAACTCGCGAAAAACATCATTGGGCACTTTTTTGACTGATACCACTTACTACGGCTCAAATGGCTATTCACTTCGATTAGATGGGCTAAGCTCTGGATTAAACGACAAAGCTCGCGAGCGTTACATTGTCGTGCACGGTGCCGATTACGCAAACCCTTCCTTTATCAAGAAGAATGGATACCTCGGACGCAGTTGGGGTTGCCCTGCTTTACCAAAGAAGTTGTCTCGCGAGATCATTGACACTATAAAAGGCGGCAGCGTTATTTACGCAAGCGCGTAATACCGATGCGACACATATGGGGAAGAAAAAAGAAGATTCTATTTCTTCCCCAGTAATAATCCTGTTAGCTTAATCGTCCTTGTGCAACGACTCTCTTTCCATTTTCGCTTACTCGAAAGCGAAAACTATTGTGTTATTCGCTGATATACCTAAGTGCGATCAGAAAACTCTGTTCATCCCCCTTCCATCTCGTTAGTATACGCTGAGTTCATCAGACACTGGCTTTCGTCGTTATCATAGTTCCACTAAGATTCCTTAATCATGGTGGGTAACTGTGGCTTTATATGTTTAGGGTTACTTCTTGCGTTATCTACACCATATATTATTGATGCTTTCTTTGTCCCTGCTCTCAGGGCTCATCACAGCTTCATATGCGCATGAGTGGCACCACACCAAACATTACACTTCCGAGCGCCTACTTAAACTCTCTCAACAAGACGATTTTGAGCTAGCACACACTGATTTTCATGCCTCAGCTTCTCTGAGCTCTTGGGGTTCAGAAAGTTACTACCTACATATAAAGCGCGAGTTGTTCGGGCTTGTCTCCTGTCGCCGAACATCAGCTACTGATGGCGTTTTATCATCAGATTTTACTCCTGATTATTTTTTACTTATTGCTTTCTCTTCTCCACCACTACTGGAGTTGGCAAAACAAGCATCTCGCTTACCTCTAGACAGTTATGGCGGACTCATGAGTCAACGCTCTCTTTATCGCCTCTCAGGAAGAAAGGAAGCGAACTTAATGTACGTCTTTACTCATGGTCGCAACGCCTTCTCTGTTGTTTAACTTTTTATGACATACAGAGAACACGAAAATGTAACGATAAGAGCCAATATGCTCATTGTTACTAGAACCAATTTGAGGTCCATATAATGACAAGAATCGCTACAACAATCGCACTAGCATTACTATTTTCAGCGGGCTCAACCTTTGCAAACACAGAAACTAAGCCAGAAGAAATGAGTAACGACACTCTGTTAGAGTGTGCCAACGTTTCTAACGCACGTATTGCAGTTCCGGAACACAGAGCGATGTTCAGACACTACTTAATGTCTGAGAGAGACTACAGCTTTGACCAGCTATCGTCTGCCGAACTTGAATTTAAAGCAGCAGATAAGAATGAGTCTGAAGTAGAGAACATCTACAAGTCTCAGTGCAAAGAAGTTGGCGAATACTTATATAGCATTGGCTATTAAATTCGAAACCCTAACGACACTCAAAAAGAAAGGCGCAATGTATGCGCCTTTCTTTTTACTGATAAAAACCTGTCGATTAGATGTCTAATCTGCATACAAGCTTAAAAGTGCAAATCAAGTAAACTTACTGAGAAAACTCAGACACATCCTTGGGTTTACAGAACGCTCGACGTGCTTTAACAAACAAGAAACTAAGCACTCCAATCACAAGAGTAATTATTGGTGCCGCCATTAATAGCATTGTGATTGCTTTGCTCATATTTTCCGGTAGCAAAGGAAGTAATGAACCAAAACCGCATAATATCAGCGTCCATAAAATCGCACTCAGCCACGCAAAGTAATGGAATTTACTAATACGTTTCACTCGCAACCCCATCATTAATGGCAATAGGGAACGAACAACCGGAATAAACCGCGCGCACAAAAGCGCAACCAATCCATGTTTACTGAGTAATACGTCGACTTGTTCCAAACGCTTTTGAGGAACCGCACTCACCCAGCCTTGGACCTTAGGTAAGCGATTTAGCCACTTGCCTTGTAAATAAGCCGCCCAACTTCCCAACCCCGCACTAACAGCTATCACCAACATGATCATAATTGGGTCAAGGACGCTAACCGCCGCCAGCGTACCGGATAGTACGACGACACTGTCGCATGGGAAAGGTGCAGCAGGAATAAAACCACTTTCCAAAAAGATAATCACAGCAACAACAAAATAAACCAAACCTGCACTGCCTGGCGCCATTAACGCCGTGAAATCTTGATGCCAAAAAGCACTCAAGACCTGAATGATCGAATCAAACATAAACCGCTCCTAAGCATAATTAACCAAAAGTTGCAAAAACATGGAATGTGTTAGCGAGCATGTATAAAGCGGTATATGAAATTCGATTCTTTTCTCACGCCGATTCTGTATTTAGAGTGAGTAAAAATACATTCAATACAACAATCTAAAGCCTCATTGCCGATGCGTTTTAGCCACTTCATCGAGTAAATTGCCGAACGATGCGCCCACCATGCTACATCAAGCATTTCAAACCATTCGGGTTCTACATCGTCGTTCGAGCTCATTTCCTTAGCATGGCTAACCCTCACTACATTCCGGCTGTTTAAACTCGGATAGTCTTGTTGTATTGGAGAGATAGGATGTTCTGAAAAGTGCTTCGACTTAGCGTCAACAGCGATATTCTGGTTATGAACGGAAAGAAAATTTGGGTGTGAGTGCGCCAGGCTCATGCTCGGAGCCAGCAAGCAGAAAAGTAGTCCGAGTAAAGCAATCAGAGTCGTACGCACAAAGGTAACCAAAACCAAAATAATAAGTTCTTTTAACCCTGTGCGTAGCTATTGGCAATTAGTATTCTTAATCGTTAAGAATACTAATTATTTTTCACCGTAAGGGTAGCTTTCAAACATCTTCGCGATTTCTTCTTGGATGAGAGATTCTCTTTTCTCAGAGCTCATTGACTCAGACAGTTTACGACTTGAAACGCCTTTCCAAACGACTTGATTAGCCTTTGCATCAACCAGTTCAACTACCAACTTCCCATACTTACGTTCTTTATATCTTTCCGGGCTTGAAGTGATCACACCAAAGCTATTCCAGCCATAACCAAAGCTCACCGACGATCCTGAAGAAACAAGCTCGGATTCTTCTACGATATCATGATGTACGTAAAGGTCACCGCCGCTATTTACCTTGTTTAAACCCTTACCCTCAAGCTGTTCAGCAAGCCCTTGCTCAATACGTCGAACATCAATACTGGTAGGAGCTTCCGCCTGAGCACCGAAGTCAAACGTTCTGTAAGCTGAAAAGTCGGCTTGTTTATCTACATCGGTTGTAACGGTAGTACAAGCAGATACCAGCATCACCACCAGCCCTAATATCAAACCTCTCATCATGTTAAATCTCCTTTGGTTAAGCTGACTGTTTCAGCAGAATTACCCTGTGTTATACATACGCATAAACAGTAAAAAGTAATCATTTCAATATCTAGTCTTGACCATGAAACGTGACTGTTCAATAAACGAGATTAACCTTTGCACAGAAAATCTTGAATATCATCAACATCTAAACACCTAAGAATTCGGTTTTTACGACCTAATTGGAAGCCTCTAGGCTTAGTAACGAAATCGCGAGTGCCACAAAAAACCAGAGACAATGAACACTTTAACATCAGCCCGCTACTTTTTTAGGCAACTGACAAACATTTGATGAGAAAAGACTTTTCTTTTTCGTCCAGTGTGGCATATTAACCGAGTCCTATCGATGCGCGGGCATCGTATAATGGCTATTACCTCAGCCTTCCAAGCTGATGATGCGGGTTCGATTCCCGCTGCCCGCTCCAATCTCTTTATCTCAATTTACTCATAAAAATCCGATGGCGGAGCGAACAAACGGCGGCAGCGTTGTTTCCATGATAAGTTTGGTCGAGTTACGTCATAAAACATGTCTTTCCATTCTGCAAACGTCACGCGGATGGGATTAAAGCTGTTTACAGGTTTAGAAACCCCATACCGAACCGTTTCCACCTCTGGTTCAAACGTTCCGAACATTCGATCCCAAATAATTAATACACCCGCATAATTTTTGTCGATGTACTGACGGTTCACACCATGATGAACGCGATGATGAGACGGCGTGTTAAATACCCACTCTAGTGGCCCGAGCGAACGAATTGATTGGGTGTGAACAAAAAACTGTAAGCCCAGATTAAACAACACAACGAAGACAACCCATTTTGGCTCAAAACCAATAATCACCAAGGGCAACCAAAAAATCCACATCCCCGCTAGCGGATACATTAAACTTTGACGAAATGCGGTACTGAAGTTCATTCTTTCCGAACTGTGATGAACAACGTGCGCGGCCCACATCCAACGAATACGATGGCTAGCCCGATGAAACCAGTAATAGAAAAAATCTTGCAGGACAACAAGTAAAAGAAAAGCTGAGACGCTCATTTCGATATCAAACAAACGCCAATCAAACCACCACAAATACAACTGAGCAATCAGCAAACCCGTGAGTATGTCTGTCGCTTGGTGTAAGCCCGCAAGAACAAAATTACACGCTACTTCAGGGAAGTAATACGTCGCGCTTTCAGGCAAGCGTCCCCTTCTTTGTCCGAACCAATATTCGGCAAGCATGCAGAAAAAGAAAACTGGAGCCAGAATCATCAGAAGTAATTCTGGGCGGTCCATCAATTGCGTCCAATCCATTGTGTTTCTACCATTTTGCATAGTGATCTTCAGTAAGACCCATAACTTCTTCTAACTGATGTTTGATGCCATTTCCATCGATAAGATAGCCAGAGAAATAACCGATGTACTGACGAAAGTTACTTTTGAGAAGCCAAAAATTTTTCTTCTCTGAGCGTCGATTCAAAGGCGTGAACTGTAAGTTAACTCGTTTATCTTCCGACGTAATATGCCACTTTTGCCCTTCATCACTTCGTGAAAACTGAAACTGCACAGGTTGCAAAAAGTGACGCTGACCATTAATCCACAATACATTTTCGCAATAGCCAGTTTCATTAACGCCAGCTGCCAAGTTCAACCCCAGACGCCTGTCATCCTCAAAGCAATTGATACTCGCCCAGCGCCAACTTGTTTCTCGCCGCATGTACCCAGCGGAAAAATCGTAACCAGCAGCCACCTCTGAAAGATCTTGCTCTTTTCCTAATATGAACAAGTTACCGTCTACTGCTAACGCATTGTGCTTCTGAGTATATGTCCAACCCGCATAACCTGTTGGCGTACACAACATTAATGGCAAACTCATATTTTCTGGACGTAAATAGAGATCCGCATTGACTGACTCTGTCACAAAGTGGACGTGCCAAATACCATCCTTAATAGAAAACTGAACTCTTTTGTTAGCAAGATGGGCAAGACTGCACCAACTGGAAGGCTGAGTTTGATAACCTATATTAAAAGGTTTCAACCATTGTTGCTCAATCAACTTATTCTTTTTAATATCAAACAGGTAGCAAAAGCCGGATGCTAAATACCGTATATCAGCAATCGCTACTCCAATGACGTAATTAGGTGTGACCAAATTGACGAACTGAAACTGCTTATAATCGCGGTAACGGCGCCACTTAGACACCGGCTTATCCATCTCATCGAGGTAGGTAAATTTATCTAGCTGTAACGATGTTGGAATTCCATCAAGGTGGCCAAACGCTGGTAGGCCATTCTGCTGAATAAACGAGTTCAGAACCTTAAGCTCATCCATATAGTTGTCTTTTCACAAGTTATCACACACAAAAACTTTAACATGACGTTAACATAAACAATTTGCGTAACTGCACAACAACATCGACTAAAGTGATTTCTGCTTGTTATATGTGAAACTGATCACTCAACCACCCGCTTACTTAGCTCGCCCTACCTATCTCAACCAACACAGCCTGGGTTAGAAGCTGCACATTCTCATCCGCAGGAAAGACCACTACAACCATTGAATCTTGGTCAAAATCACTATTTAATGGAAATACATTCATATAAACTGATTGCTTATTCACATCAAGGAAGAAATCTATGTCATACATACACGATACTATTGTTGCGTTGCAACACAGTAGCCCTGCGCAAAAAGAATTTTACCAAGCGGTAGAAGAAGTATTAACTTCTCTCGCGCCGGTAATAGAAGGCAATAATAAATATAAGGAACAAGCGATTATCCAGAGGATCGTCGAGCCAGAACGTCAAATCATGTTTCGAGTTCCTTGGGTTGATGATGCTGGAAATGTACAAGTAAGCAAAGGTTATCGAGTTGAATTCAACTCTGCTTTGGGGCCGTACAAAGGAGGATTGAGATTCCATCACTCAGTCAATGCGAGCATCATAAAATTTCTCGGCTTTGAGCAAATCTTTAAAAACGCACTGACTGGCCTTCCTATCGGTGGCGGCAAAGGCGGTTCAAACTTCGATCCTAAAGGAAAATCCGACGGCGAGATCATGCGATTTTGCCAATCATTTATGAACGAGTTGTACCGTCATATCGGTCCTGCCACCGATGTACCCGCAGGCGATATCGGCGTCGGGGCGCGCGAAATTGGCTATATGTTTGGTCAATACAAACGATTGACGGGACGCTACGAAGGTGTGCTCACAGGCAAGAGTCTTCTTTGGGGTGGCTCACTCGCCAGAAAAGAAGCGACAGGATATGGCGCCGTCTATTTTGCAGAATGCATGCTCAACGACCGCAGCGATTCATTGAAAGGGAAAATTTGCCTCGTTTCTGGTGCTGGCAACGTGGCTATCTACGCCATTGAAAAACTGTACCATATGGGAGCAACGCCGGTTACATGCAGCGACTCTCGAGGTACGATTTATCATGAGCACGGTATTGATCTTAAGCTCCTCAAACAACTGAAAGAAGTGAAAAGAGCAAGCTTAGAAGAATATTTAGAAACTTACCCTGAAGCAGAATACACACCAGAGAGCAACTATCCTAATGAAGGACATGCTGTTTGGCGATATCAGGCTGATGCTGCCTTCCCTTGTGCGACTCAAAATGAATTAACGTCAGACGACGCACTGGCTCTTATCGAAAACGGATGTATTTTGATTAGTGAAGGGGCGAACATGCCAACCACCCGTGATGCTGCCAATATTATCGTGGACTCAGACATAGCTTATGGGCCTGCCAAAGCAGCCAATGCAGGCGGTGTTGCAACCAGTCAACTTGAAATGGCGCAAAACGCCAGCATGCAAAACTGGACGTTTGAACAAGTGGATAGTCAGTTGCAAACCATCATGAAAAATATTTTCATCAATGCAAACGAAACCAGTAAAGAGTTTGGCCAACCTGGAAATTTAGTTTTAGGCGCCAACATTGCAGGCTTTAGAAAAGTCGCTGATGCAATGATTGAGCAAGGTGTCGTCTAGATGAACGAGCCAGCAGGATGACTGCTGGCTTAATATAACTCTGTAATAGGCCGCGCTTTTGATAAAGAGCTTCACTTAATTCGCAATAAGCGTTGTCACTTCTGTTTTAACGGAGTTGGCGATAAAGCAATTCTCATGGGCCATGTGGTGCAGTTTCTCTAATTGAGATAGTGTCGGTTGGTTTTCACCTGAAAATGTTATCTTAGGGTTTAACGTCACCTTTGATACCCACTCTTTTCCGTTTTCGCCTTTTTCAAGCTCCCCCACCGCTTCATCTAAGTAACTGTCCACAACATAACGTCGCTTTGCTGCAATAGACAGGAAAACGAGCATATGACAACTAGAAAGTGCCGCGACAAACGCTTCTTCTGGATCAACGTTTTCTTCTACGGATAGTGGTAATGGTACTACGTGGGGAGATGGAGATGCTGGGACTTGCAACCCTCCATCAAATTGCCAAATGTGCGCCCTACTATACTTATTATCACTAAACTCTTCGCCAGCTTTACGATGCCATTTGATTAAAGCGGAATGCTTACTCATTCTAACTCCCTGATTTTCCGACGACGAATCAACACTATCCGTCCTTGCCACAGTAAACCACAACAAAATGAGTTAAGGAAAGCATCGCACTCACAGGGACTATAAAATCTGTTGAGGATCGGCATTGTTCCTCTGGATATCATCCAAAAGTCTATGAGACTGATGGATGTTGACCTGTAACCGATTGATCAGCATCTGCAACTGCTCAATCTCGGGACTTTGGTTGGCTTTAAGTTGAGTTTCCAGGGCCTCCGTTTGGCTCGCCAAAATAGGTAAACTTGGGTTCAGTGCCATCCCTTTCGTTTTGTGCAACGTCAGCTCTAATGAAGCAAAGTCTTCAGCCATAAAGTATTCAATAAGCTCATCAACAGATGTCTCAAAATCGACAATAATGCTTTTTAGCAGCTCGTCGAGCGCTTCTGGCTCATCTCGTAAAGAAGCAAACATGCCTGAGCGGGAGAGTTCTTCCTCTGTTAACCTTAAGTTCTCGATTGGCTTACGTTGCAACTGAAGCACATTGCTGTCACTCGTTAGTGGCGGATTCTGTTTCGGTTCGAGTCTGGCGGCAAACTGTTTGAGAGCGTCTGAAAAGCTCTCATGCTGTAGCGGTTTTGTAAGCACATGGTCTGCTCCTGCTTCAATAAAGCTATCATGGGCTTCACGAAATACGTCTGCCGTGTACGCAAAGAGTAATGTCTTGATACCTAACTCTTGTCGGATAACGCGTGTCGCCTCAACGCCATTCATCTCGGGCATATGGTTGTCCATCAAGATCAGGTCGTACTCGTTCTCTTTCGCCTTTTTAACCGCGATTAATCCATTTTCTGCAACATCCACTTCATGCCCAAGCTTTTCGCAAAACCCCTTTGCCACAATGGCATTCACACGGTTATCATCAGCAAGTAGTATCTTTAAATGGTGTGATTTTGCGCGAGGTTTCGGTGCTTCTTGCTGCTTTTTCGGAGCAGATTCTACCCAAGGAATCGGCAACTCAACGATAAATTGACTTCCAACGCCTTCTATACTCTTCAGAGTAATATGGCCACCCATCAAATCGGTTAGTTTTTTGACGATGGCTAACCCAAGCCCTGTTCCGCCGAACCTTCGAGTCGTTGATGAGTCTGCTTGCTCAAACGAGTTAAAAATATGCTCGTGCTTGTCTGGCGCAATACCAATACCGGTGTCGCTCACGCGCATGACCAACAACTGATTCGATTCATCTAACTCAGTTCTAACCAGCACATGCCCTTCATTGGTAAACTTCACCGCGTTACCGGCGAGATTAAACAAGATCTGTCGTAAACGCGCACAATCTCCAGTAAATTCAGTATATTCAGAAACCTCGTTTTCCAAGATTAACTCGATATTTTTTTCATCAACAAGTGGTTTTATTGCGCTACACACCGGAGAAAGCACTTGATCGAGCTTAAACTTAGCTTGCTCAAATTCCAGTTTGTTTTCTTCAACTTTAGAAAAATCCAAAATATCGTTGAGGATAGTCATCAGATGCTGGCCAGAATCAAGAATAACCCTAATATGCTCTTTCGTCGTCGGCTCTTTGGTCTCTTCTGCAATCATTTGAGAAAGCCCTAGTACACCATTCATCGGCGTCCTTAGTTCGTGACTCATTGCAGCGAGAAAATTTGATTTCGCTTTTGCCGCTCGCTCGGCTTTGTTTCTCGCCTCTTCAATTTCAAGATTCAACTGTTTTAAGTTATGCATTCGGTGATGTGACTGATAAACAAACGCGCTAACTAGAAACATCACCGCGATAAATACAAACAACCACGTAAAACGCGCCTCACTTTGAGCAATATTGAGTAACCGATGCTCTGAGCTTTCGACAAACTCAATATAAGTGTGATCAAGCAGTTCATTCGTCAGCAATTCAATTCTTTTATCACTCGTTTGAAGCCGTTTAAGGAAGTTCGCTTCCTTTTCACTCTCAACTTCAGTTTGTGTTAGAAGCAACTGGTTGAGAAATTCAAAATAACGACTGCCACCCAATGATTGGCCGCGCTCGGTAGAAACATCTTGCTGATATAAATTGAACAACATGAGTAATGCATACCGATTTTCTACCTGAACACCAATTAACATATCAAGCTTCAACGTTGTTTGAAGCACTCGCTCCTTAAACTGTTCAAGCGTATCCCTAACTTTTATACGATTGGGTGTCACGGGAAACCAAACTGATGCCTTTGATGATTCCAACAGTGCCTGTGCTGCGATTTCTATCTCTACTAAAGATGTTGTTAACTCATAGTTTTTCCTATCTTCAACGGCATATCGGTTCACGATAACATCACGCTCTTCAATCAACTCATGTCCGATATTCATTAGCCCTGCATGAAATTCTTGAGCGTTTTTTGAATTCATATACGACATATACGCCAGTGTGCAGCACGTCAGTATCCCAATAAAAAAGCAAAAGTTGATCAGTTTGAATTTATTCATTTTCCAACACCTCTAAAATTATGGGTCTAGGTGCTGTCAACGACTGCAAGAATGCTTCAATGTCCGCGACATTCTCATCGTTCATCGTTATACCGAGCTGGGTTTTAGCCATGATTTGTATCGCGTCGGATAACTTATCGACTTGCCCATTATGAAAATAAGGACTCGTTAGCGCGACATTGCGTAAACTGGCTACTCTAAAATAGAATCGCTCTTCATCTTCTATCGTAACGAGTTGCCTGCCCGAGTCCTCTACTACTGGCTTATCCTTGAAATAGGCGAACCTTTGGATCATCGCTCCGCCGATATTTTTGCCCTGATGACACTGCACACAACCTGAAGTCTGAAATGTTTTCCAACCTCTGATTTGCTGTTCACTCAATACATGCGTGTAACCCAATAAGTAAGCATCGAATGGTGCGCCAGGCGTCTGCAGCCCTTCAACAAACTCCACAATAGCGGACTTGATATTATGAACGTTAATCGGCAATTCACCGTCACGATTAAATAGCGCTTGATAATGTTCACTCTCTTTTACATATTGCTCTATTGTTTGCCAGTTTGAGTCCATTTCCATTGGATTATGGATTGGACCATCAATCTGAGCCATCAAGGTGTTTTCCGTACCATCCCATAAAAAACGATAATTTAACGCTGCATTAAACACTGTTATAGAATTTCTAATTCCATCACCTTTCACCCCCGTAGAGACTGGTGTATTTTCAGCGCCATTGGTTTGCAGATTGTGGCATGTCGCGCAGCTGACATTACCATTTGACGATAATTGAGGATCGCGGAAGAGATGCCAGCCAATTCTCGCTAGCTTAATATCCACATTAGGATCACCCTGTATGGGCTGAACTAGGGAGATATCACCTAACATCTTCGCGTTTCTTGCGGTTGTTGTTTGGCTCAAAATGAGTGTTACAACAGCTAGTGCGATTGCGCTGAATTGCCTCATCAACTACATACCTTAAACTTGTCATTGATATGAATTTAGTTGCATTTTGGCGTTTTTTCCACCGACAGGAAGTTGAAAAAACGAGTTAAGTATTGCTTTGTTTAAGGCTTTGGTTGAAGAGGGAGTAATAAGGCGAATAGGAAGAAATCGATCGCCTTATGAGTAGCTAACGTATTGAAATCTGAGTTTAGTGTAGAAAAGCCAAAAACCGTTGAAACCAAGTCACCTCTCCATAGGAGATCAGATCGAAAATAGTAAAGAAAACGGCACAGATAACGGCCAACTTAATCAAACGCTGAACAATAAACATAAACATCACAATTACCAATAATTTGCTTTAGTTTACTATCTCACACAGCGTTTATATATAAAAAAGTAGTCTCCTAATTAGCCTCGGGAACTTATTCATTAGAACCTATACTCAAGCATCTCTAAGTTATTTGGATATACTTGAATTAGGATTTCAAAAAGTCCCTGTGACCACACAAGGAGGACTGCATGAAACGACTATGGATATGGTTCTTACCTTTACTCTTGATGGCCAGTCAAGCACTGGCGAATAGTGTTTGGATTGTTCCTGTCAAAGGCGCTATAGGGCCTGCTACTAGCGACTATTTATCTCGTGAAATAGAAGAAGCTCAACTAAACGGTGTCAGTTTAGTGATCTTAGAGATGAACACACCAGGCGGCTTAGATAGCGCAATGCGAGATATTATTCACGCGATAACAACCTCCTCGACTCCCATTGCAACTTGGGTCGGCCCATCTGGTTCTAGAGCTGCCAGTGCAGGAACATACATCTTGCTCGCTAGTCACGTAGCCGCCATGGCTGAAGCGACAAACCTCGGAGCTGCAACGCCCGTCGCGTTAGGTGGTGCGCCTCAACCTCCTTCATCGGATGATGGCAAAGATCAAAACGCGGAAGAAACGCCAGAAGGAACCAACGAAAGCTCAGAGAAAGTTCCCGCTAAAACCGCAATGGAGAAAAAGGTAATTAACGACGCCAAAGCCTACATTAAAGGCTTAGCAAAACTTCATGGACGAAATGCAGAATGGGCAGAGAAAGCAGTAAGCGAAGCGGCGAGCTTGGATGCAACAGAAGCATTAGAATTAAACGTGATCGATTACATAGCCAATTCGCCAGAGGACTTAGTCAAAGCCATAGATGGGCAAACAGTTAAAGTAAACAATCGCACTGTGACATTGTCACTTGAAAATCCAACATGGGTTGAAAGAACGCCAGATTGGCGAGCAGAAATGTTAGCCGTTATAACCAATCCAAACGTTGCCTACATTCTAATGCTCATCGGCATCTACGGTTTACTTCTTGAATTTTACAACCCAGGAATTGGCTTACCCGGTGTGCTAGGTGGGATTTGTCTGCTTCTTGCCATGTACGCACTACAAATGATGCCCGTCAACTACGCAGGTCTTGGTCTGCTGTTACTCGGTATTGCACTAATGATAGCGGAAGCATTCAGCCCGAGCTTTGGTATTTTGGGCTTAGGCGGCGTTGTCGCCTTTGTACTCGGTTCGATATTTCTCATGGACAGTGAGTTACCAGGATTCCAGATCGCCCTTCCTTTGATTTTTGGTATTGCCATATTTTCCGTGGCTCTAATCGTGCTGACCGTCGGCCTGCTGCTCAAAATTCGTCGCCGGCGTGTAACGACGGGTTTAGAGACTTACCCTGGGAAGGTCGCTGTGGTAAGCGATGACTTTATCGATGGCGAAGGACGCGTTCAACTCAACGGTGCGTTATGGCGAGCTAAAGCCAAAGACCATCAACAATTCAAACAAGGTGATCACGTCACCATTGTTAATGTTAAAGGGCTGACCTTAACGGTGATGCCTGATGACCGCCAAAATAAATAGGAGGCGCTTTATGATGCTCTATACCGTTGCGGTGATCGTGGTGCTGCTGTTCGCACTAGCGACCCAAATGTTCAAGGTTTTGAGAGAATACGAACGTGGGGTTGTGTTCTTTCTTGGTCGATTTCAAGAAGTCAAAGGACCTGGTTTGATCATCCTTATCCCATTTATTCAGCAAATGGTGAGGGTTGATTTACGTACTGTCGTTTTGGATGTGCCGACACAAGATTTAATTACCAAAGATAACGTTTCTGTGCGCGTCAACGCGGTCGTTTATTTTCGCGTAGTCGATCCTCAAATGGCGATTAACAATATTGAAAGCTACAGCGATGCTACCAGCCAGCTAGCACAAACCACGCTGCGCTCGGTATTGGGTCAGCATGAACTCGATGAATTGCTATCAGAGCGAGAACGCCTCAATAAGGATTTACAATCCATTCTCGATCAACAGACTGATGACTGGGGAATCAAGATTGCTACGGTTGAAGTCAAACATGTTGATTTAAATGACAGCATGGTCAGAGCCCTAGCCCGTCAGGCAGAAGCAGAACGTAACCGTAGGGCGAAGATCATTCACGCTACTGGCGAGTTAGAGGCTTCAAATAAATTAAAAGAAGCAGCGCAAATGCTCAACGAAGCACCGAATGCACTGCAATTACGTTACATGCAGACACTCACTGAAATCACTACAGACAAAACATCCACTATTATTTTTCCAATGCCGATCAATCTTGTCGAAGCTGTCAGTGATATCGCCGAAGCGGTGAAAAAGAATAAAGAGACACAAGATAAGTAAGGTTCTGACCCTAGGAAGTAACGACCACTCACGTTACTTCCTTATTTGGTACTCGCTTTAAGGAAGTGCCCATCTTCTTTATCACATTCTTGTTTCATTACTTCTAAGCCCGTTTTAAAGCATGTTCGCCAAGCGGTTTCAACATCGGTATCGTACCCGGAATCACACTGTCGAACCGTTTCTAACAAACTCTCAAGCCAAACATCAAAATCCTGCGGCTCTATACCAATTTCGGCACTTGCATGCTTTTTCCCATACTTTTCCACCATTTTGTGCGCTTCGGTCGAGGTATCTGCCATCATAAAAAATACGATAGACCCTCTAAGCATTCTCACTTGTTGGTGCATGTCTATACCGTCAAACTTCTGTCTAAAGTTGGCGCTTTTCGACCATAAATTTTTGTAGAACAAGTCGAAAAACTCCTGATCTGAAGTACAACGTTCATAGCTATCATTAAAAACTTCAATCACGTTCATGCTGCTTTCCCCTACGCCTCAATATGAGTTTAATTTAATATCAAATAAAAGCTTCCAAATAAGGACTTTTAAGTTTCAAATCGATCAACTCACATCGATTTTCAACAAAAAGTAAAAAGTGATTTAAATAAACACCCTCTTATCAATGAAAAAATATCCATTATCATGAACCCATATTCGAGGTACGCATGGTTGTCGATGCTAGTGCATCCTCATCTGTCATCACATAAAGAGGATATAAACGTGTCCCATCAAATCATTACCGATCTAAATAACCGTTACACTGCAAAAAAATATGATGAAACCAAGCGCGTTTCTCAAGAAGACATGGCGATAATCAAAGAAGCACTGCGTTTGTCGGCGTCTTCTATCAACTCACAACCATGGAAATTCATCGTTATTGAAAGTGATGAAGCGAAGCAACGTTTCCACAATACGTTTGCAAATATGCATCAGTTTAACCAACCACACGCGAAAGCCGCATCACATACGATTCTGTTTGCTTACGATCCTAAATTTACTAAAGAGAAATTTGCGAAGCGTGTGGATGCAGAAGTAACATCTGGCCACTTGCCAGCGGAGATGTACAACAACTTTATGGGTGCTTACGCTTTTGCCGATGCAAATACGGACGAAAATGGCTTCAACGGAAACTGGACAAAAGCACAAGTCTATTTGGCACTAGGCAACCTACTACACACATTGGCACGACTAGGCATTGATTCAACACCGATGGAAGGTGTCGATCCGGCTCTGATTGGAGAAGAGTTTAAAGAAGAGCTCGAGGGCCATATTTGTGAAGTTGCGCTGGCGATTGGCTACCATAAAGATGGGGAAGATTATAATCATGGTCTTCCAAAAGCGCGCCTTGCAATGGATGATGTAATTACGACTCTATAGTCGACCATTGTCTTAGCTTAGCGACTTAAATCATTGTTTAAACAAAAAAAGCCGCATTAATGTGCGGCTCTTTTTTACTTGGTTCTGCGTCAACTTTACGCAACTTGCTCTGACTTAAAATTACCAAGCAATGCATCGTAAAGCTCATTGTCGCTTAACACACCAACCAGCTTATTATCTTCAACCATAAGCAGAGGCTGATTGCTACGCTGTTTAAGTTCAATCGCTTCTCGCATACTGATTTCTGGGCTAACCTGAACCAGAGAGTTTTCATTAACTTCGTCAAGGTTCGAAGAATCGCTCTTCCATTGAATCAACGATTTATCTTTATCCGCTAAACTTAACCCCTTGCTCTCTTGTATCACCCAAATATCTTTGTCAGGGCAAATCAGAACACGCGTATCTTCGCGAACCAAATCGTCACGCATTAAGGAACGTCCCTTCAGCACATTTAATGGATTAGTGTGAGCAACAAAGTCCGCCACATAATCGTTTTCTGGAGCAAGAATGATCTGTTCTGGCTTGCCATGTTGAATCAGCTTTCCTGATTCCATAATGGCGATGTTGTTGCCGATTTTAAGCGCCTCATCCAAGTCGTGACTCACAAAAAGAATGGTTTTGTTTAGCTTTTCTTGAAGCAGAATCAATTCATCTTGAAGCTGAGCACGAATCAATGGGTCAAGCGCTGAAAACGGCTCATCCATTAACAAGATATCTGTGTCCATCGCGAACGCTCGCGCTAGGCCAACACGCTGCTGCATACCACCAGAGAGCTCGTGCGGGAATTTCGTTTCCCACTCAGACAAACCGACCATTTCGAGCTGTTCACGCGCTTTTTTACGGCGCTCTGCTTTGCCAATGCCTTGCATTTCTAGACCAAACGCAACGTTATCTAATACCGTTAACCATGGCATCAATGCAAACTTCTGAAACACCATGGATACGCGGTGAGTACGAAGGTGGCGCAACTTCTGTTCGTCACAATTAGAGAGCTCAACCATGTCGTCGCCGTCTTTAATTTTCAGAGAGCCACGAGAAATTTCGTTCAACCCGTTAACTGTTCGCAGCAAACTTGATTTACCCGAGCCTGAAAGCCCCATCAAGACACAGATCTCACCCTGTTTCACGTTCAGCGAAACATTATCAACCCCAACCACTTGGCCAGTTTCGTCGATGATTTCTTGTCGAGACTTCCCTTGATCTAACAGTGCTAGCGCCTGTGCTTGTTGCTGACCAAAAACGACATCAAGATTGTGAATAGTAATAGCGTCCATGATTATGCCTCCTTCTGGTTTGGTGCTTTACACAAGCGATCAAGAATGATGGCAACGAGTACAATCGCTAAACCAGCTTCAAAACCTTGCGAGATGTTTACCGTATTCAGTGCGCGTACGACTGGTTTACCAAGTCCATCAGCACCAACAAGCGCCGCAATGACTACCATAGACAGAGACAACATAATGCACTGCGTAACGCCAGCCATAATACTTGGCAATGCCGCAGGTAACTCCACCTTAAACAGTAGCTTCATGCGGCTGGCACCAAATGCTTTACCCGCTTCAAGTAGCTCCTCCGGCACTTTAATAATGCCGAGGTACGTCAATCGAATTGGCGCAGCGATAGCGAAAATGATGGTCGAGATTAGACCAGGGACAATACCTAAGCCAAACAGAACCAAGGTTGGAATTAGGTAAACGAATGTCGGTACGGTCTGCATCAAATCGAGTATTGGCCGCAACAAGGTGTATAACCAAGGACGGTGCGCCGCCATAATGCCCAACGGCACGCCAATTAATACGGAAATCGTTGTCGCTGCAAACACAAGGACAAAGGTTTCCAGCATTTCTTGCCAGTAACCAAGGTTGAGAATTGCGAATAAGGCCAACACGATAAATACGACAAGAGGAATGCTGCGATGTAAGAACCAAGCAATTGCCGCCGTCATAATGATTGGCGCTGCAGGTGGCATCCATTTAAAAATGTCCACCACGAAAAGAATGATCGTTTCAAGTGTAATAGAGATTGCATCGAAAAAACCCGATGCATTGATGGTTAACCAATCGACGCCAGTTTCCATCCATTGGCCCAACGGTAGTTTGTTGTCCGTAATAAAATTCAAAATAAAACCTTTGTGTTAATGAAGCGGGCAAAACTGCCCACTTTCTTTTAAAAAAACGAGCTCAAATACTGCTTATTAAGCGTTTGTTTTTAAGTAGTTTGTAATAGCTGTTAGCGCATCTTGGCCATCTACCGTTTTCACGCCCTCTAGCCACGCTTCAATTTGCTCTTGGTTTGCATTCAACCATGCTTGCGCTGCTTTTGATGGCTTCTGTTTCTGGTTAAGAATCGCTTCCATCAGTTCATTTTCCATTTCTAGGTTAAACTCTAGATTTTTCACTAGCTGACCTACATTTGGACACTCAGCGAGGTAATTTTTACGTACGTTTGTGTAGACGTTCGCGCCGCCGTAGTTAGGACCGAAGAAGTCATCACCACCCGCTAGATATTCCATTTCAACGTTACTATTCATTGGGTGCGGCGCCCAACCTAGGTACACAATCCATTGATTGCGGCGTGCGGCACGTGATACTTGAGACACCATGCCAGCTTCACTGGACTCAACTAGGCTGAAATCTTTTAGGCCGAATGCGTTACTATCAATCATTGACTGAATTAAGCGGTTGCCATCGTTTCCAGGTTCAATGCCGTAAATGCGGTCTTTAAATTTGTCGGCATGTTTTACTAGGTCAGCGAAGTTGGTCACGCCTGCGTCATAAACGTATTTTGGAACCGCTAGCGTGTATTTTGCGCCAACGAGGTTCGCGCGTACGGTTTCAACGGTACCTGCATCACGGTATTTCGCGATATCACCTTCCATCGTTGGCATCCAGTTACCTAAGAAAATGTCGATATCGCCATTAGCCATAGAGGAGTAAGTTACAGGCACAGACAGAAGATCGGTCTTCGTTTTGTACCCCAACCCTTTAAGTAACTCTGATGTAACGGCAGTGGTCGCTGTGATGTCAGTCCAACCTACATCTGCGAAACGAACCGTTTCACATTGGTTGGCGTAAGCGCCTGTTGCTAAAGTACTTAGTGCAATTGTTGAGAAGATTTTTGTCATCTTAGACATGTTGAATTCCTTGTAATGATTACTGACTTTTTCATTTTATGAGATCGAATCGAGATCTCTTTTTGGCGGATGCATTCGTTGCATCTTTTGCCAGTCCGGTGCAATCCAAACTGGTACGTTGTTCGACGTTTCTAGGGCGTTATCCAAAATCATATCCGCGGCGCGTTCTGCCACCATAATCGTTGGCGCATTTAAATTACCGTTCGGAATGGTTGGGAAAATAGAAGAGTCCACCACACGCAAGCCTTGAATACCGCGTACTTGGCATCGCTCATTTAAGACGGCTAATGGGTCATTATCTGCGCCCATTTTGCAGGTACAAGATGGATGGTAAGCACTCTCGACGTTTTGCTTCACCCATTCATCAATCTGCTCATCCGTTGTGATGTTCAGACCGGGTTGGATCTCGTCCCCACGAAACTCATCCATGGCTGGCTGATTGAGGATCTCGCGAGTAAGGCGAATACAATCACGCCAATCCTGCTTATCTTGTTCAGTGGAAATGTAGTTAAACTCAATCTTCGGCTTATCATTCGGATTCGCAGAGACAACTTCGACCGACCCACGACTTTCTGGCTTGTTAGGTCCTACGTGCACTTGGAAACCATGACCATCAAAAGCAGCTTGTCCGTCATAACGCATTGCCGCTGGCAAGAAGTGATATTGAATATTTGGCCACTTTAGCCCTTCTCGAGAGCGGATAAATGCACACGATTCAAAGTGGTTAGTAGCACCAAGGCCTTTGCGAGTTAATATCCACTCAGTGCCAATCAATCCCTTGCTCACCAAACCTAATTTGCTGTTGAGCGTGATAGGTTGTTTACAGTGATATTGGAAGTACACTTCTAAGTGATCTTGCAGGTTTTTACCTACCCCCTCCAACAAGTGTTTCACCTCAATGCCCGCTTTTTCTAATACTGCCTTAGGGCCAATGCCTGAAAGCTGCAACAGCTGAACGGAGCCAACCGAACCCGCACTCGAAATCACTTCATTATTAGCAAAACATTGCTGAATTGAACCTGACTTTTCAAATTCAACGCCTACCGCTTTCTTGCCTTCTGAACCAGTTTCTTCTAATAAAACTCGATGAACCGTCACCCTCTTCATTAGAGTGAAGTTTTTGCGTTTTTTAGCGCGGCTTAAGTATGCATTAGAGGTCGAAGCGCGTACGCCTTTGTTGACGGTCATATGCATTGGGCCAAAGCCCTCTTGCTGATAACCGTTGTAATCTTTTGTTTCTGGGTAGCCCGCTTCTTTGCCTGCATCAATAAAAGCTTGGTACAGCGGGTTGAGCTTCATATCGTTGCCGTTACATGTGCCGACTGGACCGTGATCGCCCCGATATTCATCAGCACCACCAATCCAAGACTCTGCTTTACGGAAATAAGGCAAACACGACTGATAATTCCAGCCTTTCGCGCCTTCCTCTTCCCACTGGTCAAAGTCACAAGCGTGTCCGCGAACGTAAACCATGCCGTTGATAGATGAGCTACCGCCCAGAACTTTTCCGCGAGGACAATGGAGTTGGCGACCATCCAACCCTTGCTCTTCAACCGTCTCAAACTGCCACGCGTATTTTTCAGTGTTCATCGGGTAAGAAAGCGCTGTTGGCATTTGGATAAAAATACTTTTATCCGACCCACCCGCTTCGAGTAATAGGACCGAATTTTGACCACTTTCACTTAAGCGATCCGCTAACACACAGCCGGCCGAACCCGCACCGACGATGATGTAATCGTAGTGTTGTTGCATTTTTATTCTCCTAGGAGTTAATACTCATCACCGTAGATAAGTGAACGAAATTAGCGTAGGAAAAATGCTTGAGAACAAGGCGGAAATTTTGATAAGTAGTTAACCTACAATCAAAATTGACAACGTAGTTATCGAGCATTTTAACAAGCTAAAGTGGTCAGTTATCTACTATGAGTAGTATCATTTGTAAGGGCTTTCGAAGTCGCTTAGCTGAACCAGAACACTCTTCGTTTGTGTGTAATGTTTAAGGGTTTCGACTCCGTTTTCACGGCCAACACCTGATTGCTTGTAGCCGCCAACTGGCATTTCCGCAGGTGAGTCACCCCATGTGTTCACCCAACAAATACCCGCTTGAATTTGATGGATCACACGGTGCGCACGAGATAGGTTTTGAGTAAATACACCTGCCGCTAAGCCATAATCGGTGCCATTTGCACGCGCAATCACTTCCGACTCATCGCGGAATTTCAGAACTGACATTACCGGGCCAAAGATTTCTTGTTGAACGTGGCTCATGTCATCATCGCAATCGACAAATACGGTTGGAGCAACAAAGTTACCATTAGCTAGGCCATTGTCTGTTACTTTGTAGCCGCCAGTCAGTAACGTCGCGCCACTCGCTTTCGCGGCTTCAATCGCTCCTAGAACTTTCGATTCATGATCTTTAGAGATTAGCGCGCCAATTTGCGTGTTCTCATCAAGCGGATCGCCGACGACTAACAGCTCGGTTCGGGCTTTAAGTTGTGCGATAAAGTCGTCATAAATACCTTCATGGACAAATACGCGTGTACCGTGCGTACAAACTTCACCTTGGGTGTAGAAGTTCGCCACCATGGCCGCAGAAACGGCATCGTTTAACTTCGCATCATCAAAAATAATCAGTGGAGACTTACCACCCAGCTCCATCGTTACTTGTTTTAGTGTCTTAGCGCTGTCACTCATGACGACTTTACCGGTGCCTGACTCACCCGTGAATGACACTTTTGCGATATCAGGATGCGCCGTTAGCATCTGTCCTACTCGGTAATCCCCTTGCACGACATTAAATACGCCATCTGGCATGCCCGCTTCTGAATAAATTTCGGCGAGCTTAAGCGCCGTTAATGGTGTTTCTTCTGATGGCTTGAAGATCATTGCGTTGCCCGCAGCCAGTGCTGGCGCCGATTTCCACATCGCAATTTGAATTGGATAATTCCAAGCACCAATACCGGCGCAAATGCCCAATGGCTCACGACGTGTATAGAAAAACTGATCGTCGCTGAGTGGCTGCTGTTCACCTTGTAGACTTGGAGCAAGACCCGCATAGTACTCAAGAACATCGGCACCTGTTGTGACATCAACCGCGATAGCTTCTTGAATTGGCTTACCAGTATCTGCCACTTCCAATGCAGCCAGCTCGTCATTACGCTCACGTAAAATGGCAACGGCTTTGTGTAAAATACGGCTGCGCTCAATCGCAGTCATCGCCGACCATGCAGCAAAACCTTTCTTTGCCGATTCAATTGCTGCTTGAAGATCGTCTTGGTTCGCTTGTTTAATGTTGGCCAATGGCTCACCATTCGCCGGATTGTAAGTGGTGAAGTGTTCATCTGAACACCCGTCGTACATCGCACCATTGATATAGTGTGCTTTCATTTCCATTTTGAAGACCTGTAACTTTTATATTTTTTCAGAATAAAACGTAAGTTGTTTTTCGAGATAATCGTTGATGATGACTCTCGCTCTTTCTGCATCAATGCCTTGCGGGTTGAGCGTTCCGCGCAGCCAAATTCCATCAATAAGTGATGCAATACCATGAGCAACCAATTCAGCCTGCTCTGCATTTAATAATGCTTTGAGTTCTTTTCTTAGGTGGGACAATAGACGTCGTTCGTTGACACGCTGTAAACGCTTGAGCTGCTCGTCATGCATTGAGTACGACCAAAACGCCAGCCAAGTCTTAGCAACTTGGTTTTCTGCCTGATAGCCGACAAAGTTACCATCAATGATGGCGTTAATTCTTTGGTGATGAGCATCACTTGGCAGCTCACGTAACTTCTGTGTGATAGTGGACGAAAGCTGACGCAAGATTTCGCGCATCGTTTCCTCCAGCAATCCGTGCTTACCACCGAAATAGTGGTTGATAATCCCCGTTGATACACCGGCTTCTTTGCTGATTAACGAAATACTCGCCGCGTGTAAACCGACTCTATCAATCACTGACATTGTCGCTTTCACAAGCTGCGGTTTTCTGATTTCAGGCATCCCCACCTTTGGCATTTTGCGTCCCTGTTATTTTTAATTGAACGGTTAGTTAAATATAAAATGCCTGAAAATTAATTCGAACTCAAATTATTTTTAAAGAAAAATGTTAGTAAAAAAGGATGAAAAGTTGAGGGTGTACGAAAAATTGCTCGGCAAGAACTTGTCGGGATAACTAGATTTCAGTTTAAGAACAAACAAATAAGACAAAGAAAATCAAATAGTTAACTATTAATCTATTTTTAAAACGATTATGAACGAGTTGATTCTTGAACAACAAAAATCTGTGCCACAAAAAATTTATATCGACCACTAATCATTTCACCTGTACATGGTTTGTTTGTACAAAGAATAGACACACTAGTTTGTTATAGTTTTGTAGACACAAGTGGCATTCGCACTTTGAAGGTGAAGGAGGCAAAAAGAGAGGTTATATTGAACGCCATGAATATGCGATTCGATATCCTTAAGCCATTTTTAAGTAATATCGCCAAGTGACTTTAAGATGTTAGATTCAGCGTTTTATATTCGAAGCAAGGATCTCAAAGTCACTTGGCTATCAAAGTAAATGGGAGGGATAAGTTCAGATTCATCGTGCGATGAGCCTGAACTTTTGATTTCTGTTACGCTAGCGAGCGACCTTTCACGCAGTTGCGTCCGTTCGCTTTCGCTTGATAAAGCAATTTATCGGCCTGATCACAAAGTGATTTAAAACTCATCTCATTATCTTCAGTGGTAACGACTCCAAAACTACAGGTCACTCTCACTTCTTCTTTCTGTTCCGTAACAAAGCCATGTAGGGATAAAGCGCTACGTAAACGTTCTGCAGTAATAAGGGCGTTTTTATGGTCTGTATTGGGCATAACAACAACAAACTCTTCACCACCAAAGCGAGCAACAATGTCGTTTTCACGTACAGTTTCCTCCAACACTTTGGCAACGCCCGTTAGTACGGTATCTCCAAACACATGCCCATAGGTATCATTTACCTGCTTGAAATAATCCACATCGATTAACGCTAAAGTTACTGGCCCCGATTGTGGTTTATTTGGCACCATTTTCTGTTTATCGAGTTTGCTATCTACCCATTTATTTAAAGCTAGATAACCGTACTTAACTTGCTCGACTTGCTCAAAAACAAAGTGTTGTATCTTTTCTTGCTTAGATTGAGGTACCGGTTTCTCTTTTCGCTCACGCCTCACTTCTACTGGCTTAGTGAACCAGTCCTCTAAAAAACGGCGATTGAACAACCCTGTCAATGTGTCTGTCTTTGCGAGGCGACGCATTCTCAAACGCGAGCGATTGACGACGAGAAATACTACCGCCATCAAAAATAGAACACCGATGAGCGCAAGTAGCGCTTCACCCAATAAGTAAAAAGTACGACGGTTATTTTCTAGCTCCATACGCTGCAACACATTGTTCCAGTTGAGATCTTCGTTCTCATATTCAAGTCGTTCCAACTCAAATAACGTCTGCTGGCGCTCAAGATTTTCAACTTCTCTTTGATTGCTAAATTGGATAAATTTATCGTGATAGTTACCGTAAGTTTCGAATGCTAGTTTAAAGTCATTGCTTCCCGCATAGGCCATAGCGGCGACTTTTAGTAGCTCCATTTGCTGTTGCTTGACGTATCGACTCTCTATAATCTCCGGCAGCATTGGCGCGATCATCGCTAAAAGTATTTCAAATTGCTGCTGCTCTAACATATATTCGGCTTGTAACAACTTAAATGTTGCCAAATACGCGCTAGACGTTTCTCTGTACTGTAAATTCTCCGCCAGCTTCAAGTGGTTAACCATCTTCTTTTCTTGATTCGTCTCGCGATATAAAGCTGCAAGTTCAAGGTTAACTCGAAATCTAAAGCGTCCATCACCGATAATTTGAGCCAGCTTTAACGCTCGCTGATATGACGCTATCGCCTCTTCGTATTGGAACTGTGCTTTATGAAGTTTCGCTATCGTCAAAACGCTCAACAACTCATTGAACGACATACGCCTATCTCTAAAATAGCGATATGCTTGTTCCAAAAGCGCCTCAGATCGGTCGTAACCCTGAATTTTGACAAGTACGTCACCTAGCTCTAGTGCTGCACGTTCGACCAGCCCGTGAACACCTGAAGATTCAGCCGCATCCATGGACGACATAAGTGCAGCATAGGATTTTTTAAACTCACCTTGCTCATCGTAATAGCGTCCTTTTAGCAACAGGATTTCTGATTCAAGTTGCTTATCACCATTCTCACGCGATGTTTCCAACAAGCTATCCAACGCAGAAAGCGCGGTATCGATATCGCTCTTTCCAACCATAGTTCGCATCTGAATCAACTTAAACAGGAGATACTCATGGCTCTGTGGACGTACAAGCTCCAATCCTTTTTGAACGACACTCTGACTCTCTTCTACGCGCCCTAGCAGCTCTAAAACCGTGGCCTTGGCAAGCCAGTAACGCACCAACAGCGCTGTTGGTTGGTTTTGTAGTAAAGACTCTTCTTCTAACGCTTCAATCAAAGCTAAAGAACTCTGAGGTAATGCGTAAATTTGATTTTCGATGCCTTCTAACGACTGTAAAAACTTACCTTCCTGTTCCACCTTTTCTGTGGAGGCCTGAACAGAAAAACACAGACACCCCAATAATAGCGGCATCGTCCTAAGCGAATGAAATAGTGACATTATTGCTCTTCCCTAATGGGTAGTTACTTCAGTGTAATTGAGAATTCTGATTATTTATTATTAAGACAACTGAAGGTTATTCAGTCAGCCTCATATTCCCATGTATTTTGCGCTGAATAATAAATCACCATCTTTAGATGCCGAAATAGTTTTCGGTCACAATATAACCAATGAGAGTATTTTTTACACACCAAGAATAATAATCTCGTTAGTGAGACAAAAGATTGTCTTAGTTGTGAGTTAATACATTTACATGACAAGCAATATAGAACTAGCCATTCACACTAGAAATAGAATAAATTTTTATACCGTTCGATGAGATAGCAGTCGACCATGCATCCAATACATTTTTCAGATAGAAGCAATAAAAGAAAGGAGAAAGTGGAAGGAAGCGGACAATCAAACTCGCTCCCCTTTTTTTATGTTGCAGAGGGGGTTACATTCGCATTCCGCCATCGACTTCGAACACTCGTCCGGTCACGAATTCGTTGGTTAACACGTATTTTATGGTCGATGAAATTTCATCCGCCAAACCTAAACGTCCAACCGGAATCATTCCGATTAAACGTTCCATCGCTTCAGGTTTTATTTGGTCTGTCATGGCAGTTTTGATGACACCCGGAGCAATCGCCACTGAGCGAATTCCGAAACGCCCTAACTCTTTCGCCCACACCGTTGCCATGGTGGCTACCGCCGCTTTAGATGCAGAATAGTTGGTTTGACCAATATTCCCGGCACGCGCAACGCTGGATATGTTGATCAGAACCCCTTTGCTATCGGTGTTCAGCATTACCTTGCTCGCTTCACGGCCACACAGGAAAGTGCCTGTTACATTCACATCTAGAACAGACTGAAATTGTTCCAGCGACATCGTGTTAACCTGACCATCTTTGACTTTAATGAACATACCATCACGCATAATACCTGCGTTATTGATAACGCCATTGAGCTGCTTGAAATCTACCTCAATTTGCTCAAAAGCAGTGCACACCTGCTGTTCGTCAGTCACGTTCGTCACATAAAAGCGAGCGGTAACGCCGAGAGATTCACATTCCGCTTTCGTTTCAGCCAGTTGCTCTGAATTGAGGTCGATAAGCGCAAGATGAACGCCATTTTCCGCCAGTGACAGTGCCATTTGTTTACCCAGCCCCTGACCAGCCCCCGTGATCGCAATAACCTTATTTGCTAGATCCATACGCACTCCTTAGGCCTGATTTTGCTTTTGGTAGAACTCAAACAAGCTTGAGAAATCTTTATGCCCGTTGCCCTGACCGTTGTGAAAATTAAACAGGTTACGAGCCAAGCTACCCATTGGCGTCGATGTTTGACTGGCAACTGCCGCTTCCATCGCAAGACCCAGATCTTTAGCCATTAACTGGCTCATAAAGCCGCCTTGATAACCATTGCTTGCAGGCGTATTTTCCATCACACCTGGACAAGGGTTATAAAGCTCTAGCGCCCAGTTACGTCCTGAACTTTGCAACATGATGTCGGAAAGCACTTTGGGATCGAGTCCGTTTTCCATCCCTAAATTGAGTGCTTCACAGGTGCCGCTCATCAAAATGCCCAACATCATGTTATTGCAGATCTTCGCCACCTGACCAGCTCCAGCATCGCCCGCATGGAAGATGTTTTTACCCATGTGGCTAAGCACCGCTTTGGCTTGAACAAAGTTCTCTTGTGAGCCGCCAACAATGAAAGTTAACGTACCTGCTGCTGCGCCCGCAACGCCACCAGATACTGGGGCATCAACAAAACTGATACCAAGTTGCGATGCTTTTTCGCCAACCAAACGAGCAGTCGTAGGATCGATGGTGGATGAATCAATCAGCAAGGTGCCTGATTCGACGCTATCTAAGATGCCATCTTGACCAAGATAAACGCTTTGAACGTGTTGGCTCGCTGGCAGCATAGTGACAACCAACTCCACACCTTGTACTGCCTGCTGAACGGAATCGGCACTTGAAGCGCCCAACGCGGTCAACTCCTCAACTGCGCTTGGGTTCAAATCAAATACTTCGACATTCAAGCCCGCTTTGAGTAGATTCTTAGCCATAGGCGCACCCATGTTACCAAGGCCAATAAATGCAATTTTGTCCATATCGTATTTCTTCCTTGTACTAAAGTGCCGCTATAGCTACCGACGATGCGGTCAGTGGGTATTCTGCTGAGTCAATTGGCGAGAAGAAGCGCTCCAAAACTTGTGGCGTTACGTCAGAAACCGTGCGATGTTGCCAAGTCGGTTGATTGGTTTTATCAATAATCAGCGCACGAACCCCTTCTCTAAAATCACCTTCTAAGCCACAACGTAGTGTTAGGTTAAATTCCATATCAAAACACGCTTTCAAAGAGAGGTTTTGATACTGCGTTAACTGCTGATAAGTGATACTGAGCGACAACGGACTGCCATAGTTCAGTGCTTTTTGCGCATTGACGAACCACTTGCTATCAACGTTAGCACGGCTGATTGCATCAACAATTGACGCTAAGTCACCCGAACATAACTGCTCAATCAATTCCGCATAGGGCATCAACATCCCTTCGGTTGGCTCGTCCACGTGTACCGAACGCAGCGTAGTGGCGATTTTTTCGTTGATGTTCGCTTCACCTTTCCAACTTACCGATGCAAGCAGATCCAGCAGCACTTGCTTGTTTTCTGGCTGTGCAATCCATTGGCTTAACCCCAACGCTTTCATATCTGTTGCGTTAATTTGACAAGCCGTCAAACTTAAGAACAGTGCCAAATGTTTTGGCAACTGGTTCAGGAAGTACGTCGCGCCTACATCTGGGTAAAGGCCAATTTTAATCTCTGGCATTGCAAAGCGTGTGGTGGTTTCTGCTACGCGATGGCTGGCACCCATAAACAGGCCAACTCCCCCGCCCATCAAATAACCATGTCCCCACGCGATGATCGGTTTTGGATAAGTATGAATAAGATGGTCACAGCGATATTCGAGGTCAAAGAAGGTTTCCATCGCTGAAAACGCAGAATCAAAGTCTTGCTCTTTGTTTTCAAGTGCACGGTAGATCGCTTGAATATCACCACCAGCACAAAACGCCTTTTCACCCTTGGCATGCAAGAATACCGCGATGACGCTGTCGTCCGTTTGCCATTCATTAAGCTGTTTGTACAACTTCTCAATCATCACGTAACTCAACGCGTTGAGAGCTGCTGGGTTATCAAGCTCTAGCACACCAATAACAGAGCCATCAGCGCACTCAAGTTTTGAAACATTTACTGTACCTGTCATTTGGCCTCCGCTAGCTGTTTGTCCATTGTGGCTTGCGCTTTTGCAAAAACGCATTCACACCCTCAGTCTGATCTTGTGTATTGAACAGCTGCAAAAACAGTTCACGCTCCAAAACCAATCCAGCTGCATGAGTTTGGCTGCGTCGACCTTGAATGAGCGTTTTGCACGCAGACACAGATTTCGGTGATTGACCTGCAACACGCTGTGCTAGCTCCATAGCCGCTTCGAGTGCTTGACCTTTCGCCACCACCTCTTCGACTAACCCAATTTTTTCCGCTCGCTCGGCCGTCACACGCTCGCCACACAGGATCATACGCTTCGCCCAACCTTCACCTACCAACGCGGTCAGGTTTTGCGTCCCACCCGCACACGGCAACAAACCTACCGATGCTTCAGGAAGTGCCATTTGTACTTGTTCTTCTGCGATACGAATGTCACACGCCATCGCCACTTCCAGACCGCCGCCCATCGCATAGCCATTAATCGCTGAGATAGAAACCCCATCGAATGCAGAAAGCGCTTCAAACGCTTCACCAAATGCGAACGCCATGTTTGCTGCTTGTGATTTATCACCCGATGCAAAGTTATTAAGATCTGCTCCAGCAGAAAAGAATTTCTCGCCTTCGCCTGTTAAAACCAACGCATAAATAGAGCGATCATTACTAAGTTCAATTGCCAACTCTTTTAGCTGATTCAAAGACTCAAGCGTCCAAGTGTTCGCTGGCGGATTACTAATCGTGAGCTTGGCAATATGCGCTTCGCGCTCTAATTTGATTTGTGCCGTCATAATCTTTCAGTCCTTTTTAATTTCTTTAGGTAAGGCTGTGTCTCGCTGACTAAAGCAGCTCAACGCCTTCCGTTAGTAATCGTCTTGCGACGATCAGACGCATGATTTCGTTGGTACCTTCAAGGATTTGGTGAACACGAACGTCTCGGAAATGGCGCTCGACTGGATATTCTTTGATGTAGCCATAGCCACCGTGAATTTGCAGCGCCTGATCGCAGACTTTAAAGCCCACATCAGTAGCAAAGCGTTTTGCCATGGCACAGTACGCACTTTTTTCTACGTGCTGGGCATCGAGTTTAGCGGCAGCGAGTCGCACCATTTGACGCGCAGCGACCAGCTCAGTCGCCATATCAGCAAGCTTGAACTGCAACGCTTGAAATTGCGCCAGTGAACGGCCGAACTGTTTGCGTTCGGTCATGTATTGTTTGGCTTCGTTCAGAGCTTGTTGCGCAGTACCGACGGAACAAGTGGCGATATTGATTCGGCCGCCATCCAGACCAAGCATGGCGAACTTAAAGCCTTCTCCCTCTTCACCCAACAGATAGTCAGCCGGAATACGAACATTTTCGAAGGTAATCATGCGAGTTGGCTGGCAGTTCCAACCCATTTTGGCTTCTTTTTTACCGTAGCTAATGCCTTCGCAATCAGCAGGAACAACGAATGCAGAAACGCCACTCGCTCCTTCACCACAGGAACGCGCCATCACGACTAATACATCTGTATCACCGGCACCCGAGATAAACACTTTTGCGCCATTGAGAACAAACTCATCGCCATCACGCACTGCGCTAGTCGTTAGAGAAGCGGCGTCAGAGCCGGCATTAGGTTCGGTTAAACAGTAGGAAGCGAGCTTTTCACCCGAAATTAGATCCGCGCTAAATTGCTGCGCCACTTCGGCTTTGGCAAAGCTGGTGATCATCCACGTCGCCATGTTGTGAATGGTCATAAACGCAGTAGTCGCGGTACAACCCATAGCCAACTGCTCGAAAATGATCGCCGCATCCAAACGAGATAACCCCAAGCCACCGTGCTCTGGTGGCGTGTAGATACTCAAAAAGCCCAGCTCACCCGCCTGACGCAGTACATCTTTAGGGAAGTGATGGTTTTCATCCCACTCGGCCGCGTGCGGCGCTAACATTTGGTCTGCAAACTGCTTTGCTACTTCGGCAAACGCGAGTTGATCTTCGTTTAATTCAAAATCCATCTTGAAGTCCTAAGGTCTAATTCGTTGCATTTGTATCCGAGCCAAGCCCTCTAAAAGGATGAAGGGCTTGGCTAGAGGTGTCGCTAATCCAGTAATTAGCTAAGTTGAATAGTCATGTTTGGACCGCTTGGAATGTCATCTTCAAACCAACGCGCGGTGACAGTTTTCGTCTCGGTGTAGAAGCGAACCGCTTGTTTACCGTAAGCATGCAGGTCGCCGTAGAAGCTGCCTTTCCACCCAGTAAACGAAAAGAACGGCAATGGCACCGGAATCGGTACGTTGATTCCTACGTTACCTACTTCGATATTGTGTTGATACTTTCTCGCGGCAGCGCCGTTCGCCGTGAAAATAGACGTACCATTACCAAAGCGGTTTGCATTGATCAGTTCAATCGCTTCATCTAGGTCATCCACTTCCATAGTTAACAGTACAGGCCCGAAAATTTCTTCCTGATAAATCGACATGTCTGTGGTCACGTTGGTAAACAGTGTTGGCCCCACCCAGTTACCGTTCGGGAAGCCAGGTACTTGGCAGTCTGTCCCGTCCAGAACACAATTCGCGCCTGACGCTTTGCCTTCATTAATCAGATTCACCACTCGCTGCTTCGCTTGAGGGCTAATCAGTGGACCATAACCGGCGGTTTCATCATCCCACGCGCCAGGCTGAACCTGAGCTAACGCCTCTTTAAGCTCTGGAATCCATTCTTTGGTTTCGCCGACAAATACGGCAACCGAAATAGCCATACAGCGTTGGCCTGCAGCACCAACTGACGCGCCAACTAGGTTATTGATGACTTGCTGTTTGTTTGCATCCGGCATGATGACCATGTGGTTCTTAGCACCTGCAAATGACTGCACGCGTTTCAGGTTGTCTGTACCTGTTTTGTAGATGTACTCACCAACGGGCACAGAGCCAACAAAAGAGATCGCACGAACAACTGGATCAGTCAGAATGCGGTCGACTTGCTCTTTGGTCCCGTGAACAACTTGCAATACGCCTTTTGGTGCACCAGCTTGTTCAAATAGCTCTGCCAATTTCATTGCAGTCAGCGGAACTTGTTCCGAAGGTTTTAGAATAAAGGTGTTGCCACAAGCGATCGCCATCGGGAACATCCACAATGGGATCATCGCAGGGAAGTTAAAGGGTGTGATGCCAGCACAAACACCGAGCGGTTGAATGTAAGAGTAACCATCAATATTGGTCGCGACGTTTTCCACCGTTTCGCCCATCATTGAGCTACAAATGTTCGCCGCTTGTTCTACGACTTCAATCCCACGCCAAATGTCACCCTTTGCATCCGCGAGGGTTTTGCCTGTCTCACTTGAAAGCAGTATCGCCAACTCATCGTGTTGCTCTTTTAGCAGATGTTGGTAACGCAACATCAATCTAGCACGCTCCGGCGCTGCAACTTCTTTCCAGCGTTTGAACGTTTCTGTTGCGCTGGCAATCGCCGCATTCATTTCCGACTCCGTGGCACAAGGTACTTGTGCAATCACTTCGTTGGTTGCCGGGTTGGTTACATCTAGCCATTGTTTTGAATCGGAGATGGCAAATTCACCACCGATATACTGCTTTACTTGTTCTGTCATGATGACATCCTTGTATTTTTCAGCTTGTTACTGACTACTGTTATGTAAGTGAAACTTTGTTGAGAGTGATTTAGCAGATTTCAATCGCGATAGCGGTAGCCTCACCACCACCAATACAAAGCGATGCAACGCCACGCTTACCACCAGTTTGTTTTAGCGCATGAATCAAAGTGACAAGGATTCGATTGCCACTTGCGCCTATTGGATGCCCCAGCGCACAAGCCCCTCCGCGAGGGTTCACTTTGCTCTCGTCCAGTTCGAGTGCTTTCACCGCGTATTGAGTCACAACAGCAAAAGCTTCATTGATTTCCCAAAGGTCCACGTCCGATTTGTCCCAGCCCGTTTTTTCCAGCAGCGATTCAATCGCGAAGACTGGTGCGATGGTGAACTCATCAGGCTGTCTTGCATGCGAGCTGTACGCGACAATTTTGGCTAGAGGCTGAAGGTTTTCCTGACGACCAAACTCACTATCGACTAAGATCATTGCCGACGCACCATCCGAAATGGAACTAGAGTTTGCTGCGGTTACGCCGCCATCTTTGGCAAACGCAGGGCGTAAGGTAGGAATTTTAGTGACGTCGAGTTTGCTCGGTTGCTCATCATCTACAACCAAGGTTTCGCCGCGCCGACTTTTTACGTTAACAGGCACGATCTCTTCTTTGAACAAACCTTGCTCGATTGCTTGCTGCGCACGAGTCACCGACTGCTGCGCCCAGGCATCCATACTTTCACGGCTGAACTGATACTTTTGCGCCGTCTGTTCTGCAAAGACACCCATCAGCTCGCCTTGGTAGGCATCCTGCAAACCGTCATAAAACATGTGATCAAGCACTTGCTCGTGACCTAAACGGAAACCATCACGCGCTTTCTTTAATAGATAAGGAGAAGACGACATGTTTTCCATGCCACCAGCGATGACAGCATGCGCATTGCCAGATTGAATAAGGTCATATGCCAGCATGACGGTTTTCATACCCGATCCACAAACTTTGTTCAGTGTCGTACAACCAATCGATTGTGGCATTTCAGCTTTAAGACTTGCTTGTCTTGCAGGCGCTTGCCCCACACCGGCGGGTAAAACGCACCCCATCAACACTTCGTCTATTTTGTGCACATCGAGTTGGCTTTCGGCTAGCGCCCCTTGAATGGCTCTCGCACCGAGTTCCGTGACATCTGTTGAAGCTAATGCACCTTGAAAAGAGCCGATAGGCGTTCGCTTAGCGGCAACAATCCATGTTTCATTTTTCATTCCATTAACCTTTTGTTGACGTTTACGTCATAACTATACTAACATTTACGTTAACGTCAAGTTTGAGGTTATTGTTTGTTCGAGTGATTCTTTGATTTCGAGTAAATGCGAGTGATATCAAGGCTCAAGAGTGGATGTTGTTTGTTTACTTTAACGTTAACGAATTGTATATTCATGTAAATGTTATACGAAAGTCGTAAGGTTAAGGAATGAACACATTTAAGATCAGCGAGCTCGCGAAAGAGTTCGACATTACTACTCGAAGCATTCGCTTCTACGAAGATTTAGGTCTCCTAACTCCAGAACGTAAAGGCAACACTCGAATCTACAATGGTCGTGATCGAATTCGACTAAAACTGATTTTGCGAGGTAAGCGATTGGGCTTTTCTCTTGCAGATATCAAAGAGTTATTTGAACTCTACGATACCGATCAAAGTACTGAGCAGTTGAACTATATGATTCGGTTGATCGAAGAGAAGAAGGCAGCATTGCAACAGCAAGCAAACGACATTCAAGCGGTAATGATGGAGTTAAATGCTGCGCAGTTGCGATGCCAAAACACACTGAGATCCATGAAAGGCGAAAAAGTCACCTAACACCTCAACTCTGGGATGTAGGTGACGTAAAGGCAAGGACACGCAATGAAATCTACCTACTCTTCCCTGAACTTTGTTTATGACGAAAATACCGATTTGCTTCGCGAGCAAATCAATAGTTTTGCTGCAAGAGAAATTGCGCCGCTAGCGCAATCTATCGACCAAACTAACGACTTTCCAAACCATCTTTGGTCCAAATTAGGTGACATGGGTCTTTTAGGTGTGACCACCAGCGAAGAGTTTGGTGGTGCAGGCATGGGCTATCTCGCCCACGTTATCGCTATGGAAGAAATCAGCCGAGCATCCGCTTCGGTTGCGTTAAGTTACGGCGCTCACTCCAACCTTTGCGTCAACCAAATCCACCGTAACGGCACACAAGCGCAAAAAGAGAAATACCTACCTAAGCTCATCTCCGGTGAACATATCGGCGCCCTTGCTATGAGTGAACCCGGCGCCGGCTCTGATGTGGTCTCTATGCAGCTTAAAGCCGAACGTAAAGGCGCTATTTTCCTATTAAATGGCAACAAAATGTGGATCACCAACGGCCCTGATGCACACACCTATGTTGTCTACGCAAAAACCGACCCAAGCCAGCACTCCAAAGGCATCACGGCGTTTATTGTGGAACGCGGATTCCCTGGATTTACTCAAGCACAAAAACTCGACAAGTTGGGTATGCGCGGCTCGAATACGTGTGAGCTGGTCTTCCAAAACTGCGAAGTCCCTGCGGAAAATATTCTCGGCGAAGAAAACCAAGGCGTGAAAGTATTGATGAGCGGCCTCGACTACGAACGTGTGGTGCTTGCAGGCGGCCCACTTGGCATCATGCAGGCGTGTATGGATATCGTTGTGCCTTACATTCACGACCGTAAACAGTTCGGTAAATCCATCGGTGAATTCCAGCTAGTTCAAGCAAAAATCGCGGATATGTACACACAAATGAATGCCGCTAAAGCGTATGTTTACGCCGTCGCTGCCGCTTGTGATCGCGGTGAAACCACACGTAAAGATTCTGCTGGCGCGATCCTCTACAGCGCAGAGCTGGCAACCAAGATGGCACTGGATGCGATTCAACTACTTGGCGGTAACGGCTACATCAACGAGTTTGATACGGGCCGTTTGTTGCGAGATGCCAAGCTGTATGAAATCGGTGCGGGCACTTCAGAAATTCGCCGCATGCTTATTGGTCGCGAATTGTTTAACGAAAGCGCCTAATCAACATACCTAGGCGTTCTGAATCTAAATAAACTCCTTATTCAACCTAAATCTTATTCAACATAGATAAAGGCGGGTGGTGTCACCCGTCTACCGAATGGAGATCGGCTATTTATGGCTTGTTTGACGACCAATATTAATACCCATTCAGAGCAGTATCAGGAAAACTACCGCTCTATGGCGTCGCTCGTGGATCAACTCTATACCGTGACTGCCCAAATAGAAGGTGGTGGCGGTGAGAAAGCCCGCGAGCATCAGCAGAAGAAAGGCAAACTTCCGGTACGCGAGCGCATTCTTGCCCTACTCGACCCTGGTTCATCCTTTCTAGAAATCGGTCAGTTTGCTGGCTGGGATGTGTATCCAGATTACGTTCCATGTGCTGGAGTGGTTGCCGGTGTGGGTGTGATTGACGGCACTGAGTGCATGATCGTCGCGAACGACGTGACGGTAAAAGGCGGCAGTTACTACCCACTCACCGTGAAAAAGCACTTAAGAGCACAAGAAATTGCAGAAAAATGCCAACTGCCGTGTGTTTACTTAGTCGACTCTGGCGGTGCTAACCTCCCCCGCCAAGATGAAGTCTTCCCAGATAAAGACCATTTTGGCCGTATTTTCTACAACCAAGCCCGTATGTCGGCCAAAGGCATTCCACAAATTGCGGTGGTCATGGGGCTATGTACCGCTGGCGGCGCTTATGTTCCTGCCATGTGCGACGTATCCATCATAGTCAAAGAACAAGGCACGATTTTTTTGGCAGGTCCACCTCTTGTAAAAGCAGCGACAGGTGAAGAAGTCAGCGCGGAAGATCTTGGTGGCGCAGACGTTCACTGCCGTATCTCTGGTGTGGCGGACTATTGCGCAGAAAACGACCACCATGCATTAGAGCTAGCAAGACAAGCCGTTTCTCAAATTAACCACTTGAAACCCGCTCAACTCAAGCAAAAAGCACCACAGGAACCACGTTTTCCTGCCCAAGAGCTGTACGGCATCGTCGGAACCGATCTCAAAAAGCCGTTTGACGTTAAAGAGGTCATTGCCCGAATTGTTGATGATTCCCAGTTCGATGAATTTAAAGCCTTGTTCGGCGAAACCTTGATCTGTGGCTTTGCCCATATTCACGGTATGCCGATTGGCATTGTCGCTAACAACGGCATTCTATTTTCGGAATCAGCACAAAAAGGCGCGCATTTTATTGAGCTGTGCGCACAACGCAAAATTCCTCTGCTCTTCTTACAGAACATCACGGGCTTTATGGTCGGTCAGAAGTACGAAGCCGAAGGCATCGCCAAACATGGTGCGAAAATGGTAACTGCTGTTGCGTGTGCAGACGTGCCGAAGTTTACCGTGGTTATTGGTGGATCGTATGGCGCAGGAAACTACGGCATGTGTGGCCGCGCTTATGATCCAACCATGATGTGGATGTGGCCAAACGCACGTATTTCCGTAATGGGTGGAGAGCAAGCGGCAGGCGTGATGGCGCAAGTGACCCGCGATATCAAAACTCGCAAAGGTGAAAGCTGGAGCGCGGAGGAAGAAGAAGCGTTCAAACGTCCAATTGCGGAGCAATATCAGACTCAAAGCCATGCATACTACGCCAGTGCACGCCTGTGGGACGACGGCATTATTGACCCTGCGAAAACCCGTGATGTTGTCGGCATTGCTCTGTCTGCTGCGCTTAATGCGCCGATACCAGACAGCAAATTTGGCATCTTCCGTATGTAGTCGGATGCAAGGCAAACCTTAACTCCTCGCGAATACCGATGTTTAACAAGTAATGGTTAGCGAGCATTGAAATACAGACTGAAATGTCAGACAAAGGAAGTCACATGACCGGACTACTGCTTGAAAAAGACAGCAATGGCGTTGCCTGGTTGAGCCTGAATCGGCCAGAAAAACACAACGCGTTTAATGACGCATTGATTGCCTCACTAATTGAGACACTAGAACAGCTCGAAAAGGACGATTCTCTCCGTGCACTGGTGTTAACTGCACAGGGAAAACACTTTTCTGCGGGAGCAGATCTGGGCTGGATGCAGTCAATGGCCACCAAAACCGAGAGTGAAAACCTGCAAGATGCACAGCAACTAGCAAAACTTTTGCATACGCTGGATACCTTTAGCAAACCAACCATTGCTATGGTGCACGGCGCTGCATTTGGCGGCGCACTTGGGCTTATCTGCTGCTGCGATATCGCTATTGGTACACCTGAAAGCCGCTTCTGTTTGAGTGAAGTAAAGCTCGGTTTATTACCCGCTACCATCGGACCTTACGTAATCCGAGCGATTGGACAACGACAAAGCCGACGCTACTTTTTAACCGCGGAACCGATTGATGCCGAAACCGCACTATCGATGAGTATTCTTCATCAGATAGACTCTCAACCACGTGAAGCCGTCAATCGCACCATTGATCACCTGCTTAACAACAGTCCACAAGCCATGCAGGCAGCAAAAGCACTCTGCTTACGTTGTGACAATCAACCTATCGATCACTCATTAATTGAATACACCAGCCAAGCTATTGCAACCGCTCGCGTGTCCAGTGAAGGACAAGAAGGACTAGCTGCATTTTTTGAAAAGCGCACCGCCAATTGGAGGAATCATGTTTAAAAGAATACTGATCGCAAACCGCGGTGAAATTGCCTGCCGAATCATTAAAACCGCAAAAAGCATGGCTATAGAGACGGTTGCCGTCTATTCCGAAGCGGATCGCAGCAGCTTACATGTTAAACAAGCGGATTTCGCTGAATTCATTGGCCCCGCTCCGGCGAGTGAATCGTATCTCGATATCGATGCGATTATCGGCGCTGCGAAAAAATGGCAAGCCGATGCTATCCACCCTGGGTATGGTTTTCTTTCCGAGAACCCGAAACTGGCGAAAGCGTGCAGCGAAAATGGCATTGTTTTTATTGGCCCTTCCACCAGCGCAATTGAAGCAATGGGTTCGAAGTCGCAAGCCAAAGCCATCATGTCAGAGGCGAACGTACCATTGGTTCCGGGCTATCACGGCACAGACAACAGCGTAGAGCATTTATTAGCGGAAGCTGAAAAAATCGGTTACCCAGTGATGCTTAAAGCAACCCAAGGGGGTGGCGGTAAAGGCATGCGAGTGGTCAATAGCGCAGCCGAAATGCCTCTGGCCATCGACGGTGCGCAGCGTGAAGCACTTTCAAGCTTTGGCGATAAGCAGCTTCTAATCGAAAAATGTATATTGCAGCCTCGCCACGTTGAAGTTCAGGTATTTGCTGACCAATATGGCAACTGTGTCTATCTTTCTGATCGCGATTGCTCCATTCAACGCCGTCACCAAAAAGTAGTCGAAGAAGCACCAGCTCCCGGTCTTAGTGATGAACTGCGTAAACAAATGGGTGAAGCTGCGGTTCAGGCCGCTCAAGCGATCGACTATGTTGGCGCTGGCACGGTGGAGTTCTTACTCGATAGCCGAGGTCAATTCTACTTCATGGAGATGAATACCCGTCTGCAAGTAGAACACCCTGTCACTGAATTGATCACCGGCGTTGATTTGGTGGAGTGGCAATTCAAAGTCGCAGCTGGCGAGCATTTACCTATTTCGCAATCTGAAATCACCCACAACGGTCATTCAATTGAGCTGCGAATTTACGCAGAAGATACAGACAATGACTTTATGCCGTCGACTGGATGCATTGATTATTTACAAGAACCCATCTCGGACAACAATGTTCGACTAGCTTGTGTGCGTGTTGATAGCGGTGTTACTCAAGGCGATAGCATCAGCGAATATTACGATCCAATGATCAGCAAACTGATCGTCTGGGGGCAAACTCGTGATATCGCGCTAAAGCAGCTTAAGCAGGCGTTAACTCAATATCACGTACGTGGAGTAACGACAAACATTGGTTATCTGCACAGCATTATTTCGCAGCCAACCTTTGCCGAGATTGAGCTCGATACAGGTTTCCTCGTAACACACCAACAAGGCATAAATGAGCAGCAAGACGTGTCGGATTCAATCTGGCTTACATTGGCGGCGGTTGCTCGTTGGAATGATCTCATTTCAAAATCAGACAGCTCAACGTTACCCGCGCCAACCAAACGAGGTTTTAGACTGTCAGTTGACAACGTTTACCGATTTAACTTCACGGATGCCAAAGCCAACCATCAGGCACGTTTGCAACAATCATCGCAAGATACAGGATCTCACTTCACTGTCCGATGTGGTGAGGAGCTGCATCAGGTCATCCTGCTTGAAAGTGACAACCAGTTTATCGTCGATATTGATAATGTGCGTTACACCTTTAATGCACTTAGCGATGAACAAAGAACAACACTATTTTATCTTGGTCAGCAGCGCACGTTCGCTCATCAACCTAACTTTGGCTCTGCAAAAGATGTAGATGATGAACTAAGTCCAACCGCACCACTCAACGGCATAATTTCAGCAGTTATGGTGGCTAAAGGTGACGAAGTGGCGGCGGGCGAACCGCTTTTGGTACTCGAAGCAATGAAAATGGAATACACCATCACGGCTCCGGTCGCAGCAACAGTCGACGAATTGTTTTATCAGCACGGGGACCAAGTACAGCACGGTTCCATACTGCTGAATTTGTCTTTGATATCGGATAACGTCAGTGAAGATAAGGAGCGCGAATATGCTACCAGCGAAGGTTAATATCGTCGAAGTCGGCGCTCGTGATGGTCTGCAAAATGAAACGGCAGTGACGCTGGTTGATAAAATCCGTTTGATTAACCAACTAAGCAGCAGTGGCTTAAAGCATATTGAGGCGGGATCTTTCGTCTCTCCAAGGTGGGTGCCTCAAATGGCCGATTCCGATCAGGTGTTTGCTGGTATCTCAAAAAAGCCTGAAGTGGTTTATAGCGCGCTCACACCAAATCTCGCAGGGTTAGAACGTGCGCTGGAAAGCGGTGTAAAGCGAATTGCGGTGTTTGGCTCCGCTTCAGAAACGTTCAGCCAGAAGAACATCAACTGCAGCATTACCGAAAGTCTCGCTCGATTTGAACCCGTTATCGAATTGGCGAACCAGCACAACATTCCTGTACGCGGGTACTTGTCTTGTACCATGGTGTGTCCATATGAGGGAGTAATCAAGCCAGAGCAAACTACCAAGGTCGCCAATACGTTGTTTGATATGGGATGTTATGAGATTTCGCTCGGTGATACTGTCGGTAAAGCAACGCCTAATCGCGTTATCGCCATGCTGGATTCGTTGTTAACGCTACTGCCAAAAGACGCGCTCGCAGTACATTTTCATGACACTTATGGACAAGCATTAGCCAATATCTACCAAGCCTTGTTAATGGGCATCAACACCATTGATAGCGCAGTAGCGGGGCTCGGCGGCTGCCCTTACGCGAAAGGAGCCAGTGGCAATGTTGCAACGGAAGATGTACTTTATCTGTGTGAGCAACTTGGGATTGAAACAGGCGTTGACCTTGGCGTCATCAATGAAGCGGGTTGGCAAATTTGCCGTGCGTTAGGAAAGTCTCCTGCTTCTAGGGTCGCATTAGCTCTGGGCGATCCGTATAGCTTGTAAATCATCAACAACCAATCAGGTAATGTATTTCAACGGGCATGCAGACGTACGTGCCCGTTTTTTGTTGTTACTCATAAAAACCTTAACGCTCAACGGTCTTCATCACATTAATTAGTATCTGATTTCAGCTACAATTTAGTTTCAAACCGAACATATAAAACAGGATCAGGTAAATGCTCATAACATTTCGTTGTCGAAGCCACTCAAACGTCACAATGTTTGGTGATATTGCATTAGATATGCTCAAAATGATGGGTCACAGCGGCACGGTGCCGGGATCAATTTCCGCTCAAGATGTTCCTGACGCGCTATCAAGATTAACTTCTGCTCTATCTGCGAAAAATGCAGCTGAAGAAAACCTCCCTACTGATGTAGACGAAGAGGAAGAACAAGCAGAGCCCGCGGTAAGCCTAGGACGCAGAGCGTTTCCACTGATTGAGTTGCTAAAATCAGCAATCAAAGAAGAATGCGAAGTCATGTGGGACAACCAATAACGCCTTCAAACTTGTTTCTAGCGAGGTGAATCCGTGTTGTGACCGCCTCGCTATGGTTACTCGACACCAAGATAAGAACACCAATACCGCTTATCGCCCTATCCGTTTCTCTCCCTAGACAACTTGATTTCCCCATCAATGTGCACATCTCGTTGTGGAAACGCGATTTCAATGCCGTGCTTTTCGAAAGCTTCGTAGATTTCAAAACGCATGGCACTTGCGACCGAGCGAATACCGCCCTCAACCGTTGAGTTAATCCAAAAATAAGATTCGAAGATCAAAGCATTGTCACCAAAGTCTTGAAAAAACACATCTGGCGCTGGCGAACTCAGAACTTGCGCTTGCTGCGAAGTCACTTCCGCCATTAAGGCAGCAACCTGTTTGACATCGCTCCCATACGCGACACCGACGACGACAGAGCCACGAACTAATCTGTCGCATAACGTCCAGTTGATCACCACGTTCTCAATCAACTGACTGTTGGGTATGAGCATATGAACACCATCGGTTCGCCTGATTCTCGTTGAGCGTGTATTTATTTGCTCGACAGTGCCTTTGGCGCCCTCAACCTCTAAAAAGTCCCCAATTCGGATTGGCTTTTCACCAATCAAAATCCAGCCACTTATGAAGTTGTTAATGATGTTTTGCGCACCAAAACCGAAGCCGATAGCGATGGCACCAGACAGAAAGGCGAACGCGGTGATTGGCACATTGATCATCGAAAGTGTGGTCATAAAAATAATGGCTAGAGCGATGACAAATAATATCCGTTTAACCAAATGAATCACGTTTGGCTCTTTCCCCGATGAGGACATTCTTGACGTAACGGTTTTGATTAAAATTTTGGACAACCATAAAGCGACAATCACCCATGTCGGCACCATCAATATCGCCCACAACGTGATAGGTTGTTCGTTAAAGGTAAACAGTGTTGTTTCTAAAAATGAAATGACCCGTTCGAACATAAAGTGCTCACTCTTGATTCATCGTTGCCAGCAAGCCAGAGCGCATAAGTCATAAATTTTTGGATCAATCGATAGCGCAGCGGCTCAATTAAGTTCTTCTTATTAACTATATTGTAATCTACGTAAAACGCTTCGAGTGGTTTCCCACTTTGGCTTCAACCGATTAAGCCATTTAGGGAATACGCCTTTGTGAACTAAACGAGCCAATCAACCAACTGGATACGCAAGGCAAATCAGTGATAACTTTCTGATTTTTAAGCATCAAATTTTCACTTCGAATCACTCTCACCTATTATGCACCTTATTGCAAATAACATTGATGGAATGATTGTTATGTCAGAACTGACTCGGATGCGCTCTGGAGAAACCTATAATTGTCTGGATGAAGAACTAAAGCTAATGCGCGCCAAAACTGCGCAGCTTGTCTTCCAATTTAACCACGAGCCAAACCCAGATATCCGTAGACAACTATTGGCGGAAATGGGCGTCCAATTAAAAAACAGCGCCTGTATAGAGCCACCGCTACAACTTACCTACGGTTGTCACTTGTCCATCGGAGAAAACACCTACATCAACTGGGATGCCATTATTCTGGACAATGGGCAGGTTGAGGTTGGCGCGAACGTCATGATTGGGCCTAGAGTGCAAATTTACACAGCCGCTCATTCACTCGATACACAAAGACGCTTAGCCGGAGATGAGATCGCCAAACCGGTAACAATTGGCAATAACGTTTGGATTGGTGGGGGCGCAATCATACTGCCGGGCGTGACCATTGGCGATGAGGCCGTCGTCGGCGCTGGCTCTGTCGTAACCAAAGACGTTGCGCCGGGCGATCGAGTTGTTGGAAATCCGGCGCGCTCCATTAAACCAAAAAACTGAAGAAAGTCGCTATTTCGCCAAATGCTCGCGAATAATATTAGCGAGCAGATTGAGAGCATGAACATATTTGTCATTGAGCTCAAAAGAAGCGTTAAGACGAATACAGTGATCGTATTGTTCTGTCAGGCTGAACATCTTTCCCGGTGCGATGCTGATATTACCTTTTAGCGCTTCTCGATATATCTGCAAGGCATCAATATGCTTGGGAAGCTCTAACCAAATAAAGTACCCACCGCTTTGGCTTAACACTTTGACTGCTTCAGGTAACAGCTCACTAAGCAGAACCGTCATCTTACTTTTACGTTCAAACAGCTTTTTCCGTAACTGCTTCAAATGAGATTCATAATTGCGGCTTGTTAAATAGTGTACCAATGTCATTTGCACTGGTGCACTCGTCGCTAATGTACTCATTAACTGTAACTTTTGTACCTCTAGCGCCCGCTTTCCCGCCGCAACCCAACCAATACGTAGCCCTGCGATTAACGATTTTGAAAACGAGGAGCACAACATGGTATTGCCCGTGTCATCAAACATTCTTAGTGGGTAAACCGAGTCATTCTCGGCATGCAGTTCGCTGTACACATCATCTTCAATCACTGGCACGTTATATCGCTGTGTCAGCTCAATCAGCTTTTGTTTTTTCTCGTTGGTGAGCGTAAAACCCAGAGGATTTTGGAAGTTCGACATCAGCCAACATGCTTTCACATCGTGTGTTTGCAGCGCTCGTTCCAATGAGTCTAGGTCAATGCCCGTGACTGGGTCTGTTCTTACTGAGAGCGCTTTCAAACCTAACCGCTCTAAGGATTGCAATGCACCATAAAATGCAGGCGACTCCACAACCACCCAATCTCCCGGTCTTGTGCAGGCTTGCAAACTGAGCGTTAACGCCTCCAGCGCGCCTGCCGTAATGACAATTTCATCGGGTGAAATTTCAATGCCTTTCGCAGCATAACGCTTCGCGATGATGGTGCGTAATTGCTCGTTTCCCGGCGGTAAGTTATCAAAGGTGGTGGAAATCGGCATATTGCGAGCGGCTGCGCTCATCGCCCGATTCACGTGATATCGTGGGTACAAACTTGGGTCTGGATAGGCAAAGCCAAAATTGATCATGGATGGATTTTTACTCGCCTGCAGAACATCAAAGATAAACTCATTGATGTCTACCTGCTCAGTCCACGAAACCGCGGCTGGCGCTTGGGGTTCATTTGAGCTCTTAATATTGGGCGCGACTCGATAACCAGATCGCGGCTGTGACGTGACCCAGCCTTGAGATTCCAGAATTTGATACGCGTGCAACACCGTCATCAAGCTCAAACCCGAGTGTTCAGATTGGCGACGCAGCGAAGGCAGCTTGTCACCCGGATGCCATATCCCCGATTTTATCTGCCTTTTAAGCTGTTCCACTAACTCTTGATACTTCGCCAAACGCAAATCCCCTTCCATAAAGCCGAATTCAAAATAATAACACTTCAATATTTAATCTGTTATAGGTTTATAGTCACTGTCTGTACCTACTTCCCTCATTCCGCTCCTTTTAAAATAGCTCTCTCATAAAACTTAAAAGATCAAAGGAAGTTTAATGTTTGGCCTCGACGCATTTATGCTTGCACGGATACAGTTCGCCTTTACGGTATCCTTTCATATTATTTTCCCCGCTATCACCATAGGTTTGGCCACCTATCTCGCCGTGCTGGAAGGCTTATGGCTAAAAACACGTAATCCCGATTACCAAAAGCTCTATCACTTCTGGTCGAAAATTTTTGCGGTTAACTTTGGAATGGGTGTTGTATCTGGTCTTGTCATGGCCTATCAATTCGGCACCAACTGGAGTGGTTTCTCCGACTTCGCTGGTTCTATCACAGGCCCATTACTGACTTATGAAGTGTTAACGGCTTTCTTTCTCGAAGCCGGATTTCTTGGCGTAATGCTGTTTGGGTGGCGTCGCGTCGGCGAAAAGCTGCACTTTTTTGCAACCTCGATGGTGGCGTTAGGAACGATCATTTCGACGTTCTGGATTCTCGCCTCCAACAGTTGGATGCAAACGCCACAAGGCTATGAAATTGTCGACGGACGTGTGGTGCCAACCGACTGGTTTGCTATCGTTTTCAATCCTTCATTTCCTTATCGTTTGGCGCACATGAGCGTCGCGGCTTTCGTCAGTTCGGCACTCTTTGTAGGCGCGTCAGCCGCTTGGCATTTATTGAGAGGCAATCAATCGACTGCGGTAAAAACCATGTTTTCGATGTCGCTCGGGATCTTAGTGTTCCTTGCGCCACTCCAAGCCGTGATTGGCGATGTGCACGGGCTAAACACTCTGGAACACCAGCCCGCCAAAATCGCTGCCATCGAAGGACATTGGGATAACAGTGATGGCAAACCAACCCCATTGATATTGTTCGGCATGCCAAACATGGAACAAGAACGCACAGACTATGCCTTAGAAATTCCTGTTCTAGGAAGTTTGATCCTACGCCACAGTTTAACTGAGCCAATCCCGGCGCTGAAAGACTTCCCGAAAGAGGAACGACCGAACTCACCTATCGTCTTTTGGTCATTTCGAATCATGGTCGGGCTAGGACTTCTGATGATTTTACAGAGCTTCTACAGCATATGGTTACGAAAAAAGAACACGCTTTATACCTCGCGTTGGTTCCTCAAGTTTTCATTGTTTATGGGGCCATCTGGTCTTATCGCAATACTCGCTGGCTGGTTTACGACAGAGGTTGGTCGGCAACCTTGGGTCGTTTATGGCGTACAAAAAACGCGTGATGCGGTTTCTGCACACGGAGACCTACAAATGAGCATCAGCCTGCTGTGTTTCCTTGTTGTATACAGCTTGGTATTTGGTTTTGGTTATTACTACATGATCCACCAAATCAAGAAAGGCCCCGATGCAATCGAACACGATGAGCACGACATGACGACCGTTTCAGGTCGCATTTAGAATTTGTCACAAAGTGAAGGTAGAAAATATGCATTTTGATTTATCCGTGATTTGGTTCGCGATCATCGTTTTTGCCACTTTGATGTACATCATCATGGATGGCTTCGATTTGGGTATTGGAATACTGATGCCCTTCATCAAGGATGAAAAACAAAAAGACGTCATGGTCAACAGTGTCGCGCCAGTTTGGGATGGCAACGAAACTTGGATTGTGCTTGGAGGCGCATCTCTATTTGGCGCTTTTCCGATGGCTTACGCGGTGATTATTGAAGCGCTAACCATCCCTTTAACGTTGATGTTGATTGCTTTGATCTTTCGTGGCGTAGCGTTTGAGTTTCGCTTTAAAGCATTGGAAAACCACTTAAAGTTCTGGGATCGCTCTTTTATGGTCGGCTCGATTTTAACCACGTTTTTCCAAGGCATCGTTGTTGGCGCGGTAATTCAAGGCTTTGCGGTGGAAAACCGCGTCTTCGTAGGTAGCCAACTCGACTGGCTCAGCCCTTTTCCCATCTTTTGTGGTTTGGGTTTAGTCGCAACGTACGCGCTGCTTGGTAGCACATGGCTCATCATGAAGACGGAAGGTGAACTGCAAAACACGATGCACCGCTTCACTAACAAAACACTACTGGCGATGATCTCCGCATTAGTCATTGTGAGCGCTTGGACTCCACTTGCTTACCCTACCATTGCGGAAAGATGGTTTTCTCTGCCGAATTTGTTCTACTTACTGCCCGTACCAGTCATTACTGGACTGGTATGTTTGAAGATTGCTGACTCCGTTAAAAAGCGTAAAGAGCGCAGCCCTTTCGTGATGGCGCTAGTGATCGTGATTCTCGGGTTCGCAGGGCTTGGCATCAGTATCTGGCCAAATATCATTCCTCCTAGCATATCAATATGGGAAGCAGCGGCTCCTGCAAGCAGTCAGCGCTTTATGCTCGTTGGAGCAGTGATCATCATCCCGATCATTCTGGCTTACACCTTTTGGAGTTACTACGTCTTCTCCGGAAAAGTAAAAGAAGGCGAAGCGTACCATTAACGAGTTGATAAGGAGTGAGTATGAAAATCAAAAATTGGTGCCGCCAATGGGCTTGGATGATTGGAATATGGGTCGTTAGCGTCGCTGCATTAGGGTTAGTGTCTATGTTATTTCGCGTCATGATGACCGCTGCAGGGTTAAAATCTTAGCTCGGCACTTTTAAGTCAATAAAAAATGGGGACCTCTAGCTCTTGCGTTAGGAGCTAGAGGCGTTTACATTCAAGTCCGACTTTTCACGTGTGCAGACAATACGATCGTAGATTCTGAACCACGAGCCACTTCAAAATAACCACCAGCACGAGATAGCTGACGAGCCGTCAATTTTTCTTTGCCCAGCTTTTCAAACCAATAAGGCGCTAATGAGCACTGAGCCGAGCCTGTGGCAAGATCTTCTGAAATACCGATTTTAGGTGCAAAGTAACGCAGCACATAGCCACTATCAGAGCTTTGAGCCGTCACGATGACCGCATGAAACTCATCAATTTTAATCAGCTCATCAAAGTTAGGTTGATAGCGAACAACATCATCTTCGGATTCGAGAACAACAACCAAATCACGCGTTGTAAAAGCATCTACGGGGTCATTGGAAAAGCCTGAAATACCCAAGGGGATGGCATGAGGCTTGGCTTGCCAACTTGGCATCACGATCCTGTACATTCCATCCAGTCCAGTAACGGTAATATGGCCATACTGGCTTTTTAGAATGATCTCATTCTGATGATAGTTGGAAATGATTGCAGCGCCTGCGCCCAAACTTCCGTGTCCACATAGGTTGATCTCTCCTTCTAGGCTAAACCAGCGAATGTGGTAGTCACTGCCAGACTGAACCATAAATGATGTGACAGGTTGAGCGACCTGATGAGTGATTTGAAGTAACTCAGAATCACTCAGCCAGTGATTTAGTTCGACAACGCCACAAGGGTTACCTTGAGCCAACTCATCACAAAATACATCAAATGTTTGCGCTTTAATCATCCATCATCCTTACTGTTTAACCATGCATTAAATCAAGTTCCTCGTCATTATCATCTCGATAAAAACGAGAGTTCAGCTATCAAGTCAACTTGATGTAGGTAATATATACGACAACAGAGTCGCAATCTTCAGTAAGTTTTGTTCGTTGGGTACAATCGACAGGTTATATGACAAAGCTTTAAGCCTCTACATGACCGATGTGCATGGCTACTTTTAACGCTTGTTTATTGAGATTAGACGCCTCCCAAGCAACGACAACACGACTGGTTAGGGGGATATCATCAATCTCGGCGACTGTCGCAGAGTCATCGAGATGTTCAGCCAGTGAACGCGGAACGATAGCAATGCCTAACCCAGCCTGCGCCATGGCGATCGTCGTACGAAGTTGCGGTGCTGCGAATTGTGGTTCGAGCCTTACTCCTGCGTCGGCAAAAAGTGTGCTCATACCATCAAACAATGCAGGTCCAGTCTCTCGTGGAAACAGTACAATTTTATGGCCTCTCAACTGTTTCATCTGGATACAGGGATATTTTGCCAGTTCGTGGCCCGCCGGAATCACCGCGACAAACGGGTCGTTAAACAACACCTTGTGCTCAAAAGGCTCACTGGCGTAACAGGGTAGCCGCATGATTGCGAGATCAAGTTGTTTGCTTTTTAACTGAGTGGCAAGCTCTGGCATTGATAGTTCCGCCGTCTGTAAATGAACCCCATTCTCTTGAATACGCCCAATCCTCTCCAATACCTTAATGCAGGTTGATGTTGACGTCGCGAACCCAATTTTAACCTGCGTATTTTCACCACGGGCAATCTGTCGGGCTTTTGCTTTTGCGCGTTCCACATCAGCAAGAATATTTACCGCATCCGTATAAAAGACTTGCCCTGCATGGGTCAGTTCTACTCCTCTAGACAAGCGCTTAAATAAGTCCACGCCAAGCTCGTGCTCTAGCTTTTTGATTTGTTGACTCAAAGGAGGTTGCGCAATCCCTAACTGTTCAGCTGCTCGGGTAAAGTGACGAGTCTCGGCGACCGCGACAAAATACTTCAGGTAGCGAAATTCCATATATTTTCCATATCAAAATAAATCTTTTTTATATTGGATTTAGCACCGTGTAGAAGTCAATCTAAATATACTCTTCATTGCATAACTGGTCTTACTCATGCGTGGATTTTATAACCCTCTATGTGCTTGTTCGCTTGAAGTAGCGAAAGAATTTTCTGAATACCATCACGTTACCGGAGATGGTGAGATTTATCAGACTTCGTTAATGAGTGCTTTGATCGCTGGTGTTTACGAAGGCTCAACAACCATAGAAGAACTGCTAAAACATGGGGATTTTGGTTTAGGTACGTTCAATGAATTGGATGGTGAGTTGATTGCGTTTGATAAGGAAGTTTTTCAACTCAAGTCGGATGGCTCCGCAAACCCGGCAGACCTGGCGCAAAAAACGCCCTTTGCTGTCATGACTTTTTTTAAGCCTGATATCGAGCTGCCACTAACATCGCGCATGTCACGTCATGAAGTCCATAGCCTCATAGACGACCTGGTTCCAAGCGATAACCTATTTTGCGCAGTGCGCATTGATGGCGTTTTCGATTCAGTTCGTACTCGCACCGTACCTAAACAAACACGCCCTTATCGGCCAATGCTTGAAGTGGTCAAAGAACAACCAACGTTCCGCTTCACGCATAAGCAAGGAGTGGTCGCCGGCTTTCGCAGTCCTAAATATACGACTGGCATCAATGTGCCCGGCTATCACGAACACTTTATTACCGATGACCGCCAAGGAGGTGGTCATATTCAGGATTACAGCATTTCGTCAGGGTTCCTCCAGATTGGCAAAGTCTCGCGGCTAGTGATTGATACCCCAGTATCGACAGACTTCCTCAACGCCAATTTGGCTCCGGAAGATATAAATACCGCCATAGAAAAGGCGGAAAAGTAACAAAGTCAGGCAAATAATAAGGACAACAAATGCAATCCAAACCTTCAAATAAAAATGGAGCTCAGTTGATCGCTCAACAGCTAGAGTCTCTCGGCATTAAGTACATTTTCGGTATTCCTGGTGCAAAAATAGATCGACTGTTCGATGCGATTGAAGACACTAACATCCAAATGATTCCGGTACGTCACGAGGCTAACGGCGCGTTTATGGCGGGCGTTATGGGAAGACTAACCGGCAAAGCAGGCGTCACAATGGTTACGTCAGGCCCTGGCTGTGGAAATCTAGTTACGGGGGTGGCAACAGCAAACTCCGAAGGCGATCCGCTGATTGCTATCGGTGGTGCGGTGAAACGAACTGACCAGCAAAAACAAACACACCAGAGCATGGATACCGTCAGTATTTTTCGCTCTATAACTAAGTTCAGTGCTGAAGTGCAGCATGTGGACGCCGCAAGCGAGATCATGGCGAACGCATTTCGTATCGCAGAGTCAGGTCGTCCTGGGGCTTGCTTTTTGAGTCTCCCCCAAGATGTTTTATCCGAGCAAACCCAAACGGACATTATTGTCCCCTCGCCTTACACACAGCCTGGTTGCGCAGACATCGCAGCAATCGAAGAAGCGGTCAGTCGAATCAGTAAAGCAAAGCGCTGTGTGGTTTTACTTGGCCTTCACGCGAGCCGCAGTCAAAACGCTGCTGCTATCGCTCGGTTTCTTCAAAATACGCAGCTACCCGTTGTCGGCACTTACCAGGCCGCCGGCACGGTAGACATCAATTACTATCATCACTTTGCTGGGCGTGTCGGTTTGTTTAATAACCAACCTGGCGATGTTTTACTGCGGGACGCCGATTTAATTCTCACCATCGGCTTTAGCCCAATAGAGTATGACCCTGAGCTTTGGAACAGCCACCGCAACCCAGTGATTCACCTCGATATTGAACCGGCAGAATACCAACTTAATTATCAGCCTTGTGTTGAAATCGTCGGAAACATTGCGCAGTCATTAGACAAGATGGGCAGCTATATCTCTGAATATGCCCGCCTTTCCCCAACGGCACTTTCAGTACTGGAAGAGGTAGCACTGCAACGGCAAGTGATCAAAACCTATCCCAATGTCTATCACAAGCAAGGATTTCATCCACTGGCACTGATTAAAGCCATGCAATCTATCATCACACCAGATACCACGCTATGTCTTGATATGGGGAGCTTCCACATCTGGATCGCTCGTTACTTAAGTTGTTTTCGAGCTCGCCAAATGCTGGTGTCTAACGGCCAACAAACAATGGGCGTTGCACTACCATGGGCCATTGGTGCCAGCCTACTAAAACCTGGTAGCAAAGTGGTATCGATATCGGGAGACGGCGGTTTTATGCAATCGAGCATGGAGTTAGAAACCGCGGTTAGACTGAACTGCAATATCGTCCATATTGTGTGGGTTGATAACGCCTACAACATGGTAGAAATGCAAGAGATCAACAAATATCAGCGCTGCTCTGGTGTGAAATTTGGACCAATTGATTTCAAGGCCTACGCCGAATCATTTGGCGCGAAAGGCTTCGCAGTGACTAGTCAACACGAATTGCTACCGACATTGAATAAAGCCATGGACGTTGAAGGACCAGCAGTGGTGGCTATCCCCGTAGATTACAGCGACAACGACAAACTGATGTTGCCGCGCACAGAGAAAAATCAAGATCCCGTTTTTGTAAGTTTCGAAGGAGAAATCGCATGAGAGGATTAAAAAATAAAGTCGCACTCGTCACTGGTTCTGCCAATGGTATTGGTTTGGCCATCGCAAAACGTTTGTATGAAGAAGGCGCAAACGTCGCTCTTGCCGATTGGAATGAAGAGCAATTGGCAAACGCCGTTGAGGGCTTTGATAAACAGCATGTGTCTGCGCATTCTATTGATGTTTCTGACCCAGAAAAAGTCGCAGCACTGATTTCTGATGTTGTTACCCGTTTCGGTAAACTGGATATTTTAGTAAACAATGCTGGCGTACATGTCCCTGGTTCCGTGATTGAAGGTAGTGTGAAAGACTGGAAGAAGATCTCTGGTGTAAACATTGATGGTGTTGTTTATTGCGCGAAGTTTGCTTTGCCTGAACTCTTAAAAACGAAAGGTTGTATGGTAAATACCGCGTCCGTTTCCGGTTTGGGTGGTGACTGGGGTGCCGCATTCTATTGCGCGAGTAAAGGTGCAGTGGTGAACCTTACCCGAGCGATGGCATTGGACCATGGTGCGGATGGGGTAAGAATTAACGCCGTATGCCCAAGTTTAGTAAAAACCAACATGACAAACGGCTGGCCGCAGGACATCCGCGATAAATTCAATGAGCGCATTGCGCTTGGCCGAGCAGCCGAACCTGAAGAAATTGCGTCTGTCGTGACTTTCTTGGCAAGTGATGACGCATCTTTCATTAATGGCGTAAACCTACCTGTAGACGGCGGTGCCACCGCATCAGATGGTCAACCTAAAATAGTATAAGCATGAAATAGACAGATCAGTGAGAGACGTTCTACTACCTTTCGGATCGATGCTGATCTGTCGCTTTACGCTCTGAGCACACAACCCGTGCCGGCAATAAACTCAACCACTCGACCGCTGTTAGAGATATCTCAACAACTTAAACCAGCAACGAGAAATTAATGTTTCACACAAACCGACAAACTATGTGAGCATTCCATCAGGCATAGAGTGAAGACTTATGTATCAGCGATTCACAAAGAACCAGACAGTTTCCGCGAATACTTTCTAAAGAAGTCTCAGTGACGACTAACGTTTCTGCCACACCATCCATTGCTCTCTGCCTTTAAAAACCTCAACACTGTTTGCCACCACTGAGGACTTCACAAGTTCAAACGTGGGCTCTAGAAAAGATGCCAACTCCCCACTTCGCAAACAAAATGGAGGAAAGCGTGATAGGTAATTATCATCAATGACGAAAAAACCAATTAGAAAACCTCCGCTTGGCAATAATTTATCCACCATCGAAAAGTATTCTGACCACATATCTCTCGGTAGTGCTGCGAGAAAGGCCCGCTCGTAAATGACATCAAACGAGTGAGAAAAATCGGCATTAAATACATCACCCAATACGACTTTATCTTTGTAGTTACCTAACGTTGATTGCGCCATTTTTACCGCTTCTTGGCTGTAATCCATCGCGATCACGTCATGCCCATATTGAATAAAAGTGCTCAGTTCATAAGCGGCACCACACCCAGGAATAAACACTGACTGGCCTACATGAAGTAAATTGTCGAGATAGTCCTTGAGTTCTTGAGGTGTCGATTGGGCATCCCAAGGCATAGTGCCTCGGATAAACAAATCATCCCAGAATTGTGTGTTAATCATTGGTGCCTGTTTCATTTACCCGCTCCCTGATTGCGGTAGTAAAAAATAAAGGGATACGCAGCGCAATGTGGTATCCCTTTTCTAGCCTTTTGTCTGACGTTGTTAGTTTTTTATGACAACCACTTTCTACTGCACTTATGCCACCAATGAGTTAACTGCGAAGATCATTGATTAACGGCTGCTCCGCTTGGTTCGGTACAAACTGGACATTGCCTTTCAGTTTAGTGACAGACTGGAGTGTTGCTTGAATGTCCTCTGCTGATACATGCACATCATGACAACAGAAAGTAATGGCATCGTTGAAGCCATCGCGCTCAATTTTCAAGGAGCCTTTAATATCGTGGCGACGACAGACTTCTTGGATCTGATGCGGATAAACAAACAGCCCTTTTACTTTCACCGCGGAGTCTGCTCGTCCCATCCAGCCCTTAATTCGTGCATTCGTGCGTGAAGAATCAGAACTTGTCTCTAGGTATGCCGATAAATCTCCCGTTGCGTAGCGAATCAGCGGGAACTTCTCATCGAGCGACGTTACAACGACTTCACCGACTTCTCCCGGTTGTACAGGAACACCATCAGGATCAACGATTTCAACAATAATATCTTCGGCAATCACTAATCCTTGTTCACCAGACACTTGATAAGCAATCAAACCAAGCTCTGCACTTGCGTAGGCTTGAAAGACTGCAATGCCTTTTTCCTCAAACATCTGTTCCATGTCTGCTGTAACCGCTTCACCAGAGACCAGAGCTTTCTCAAAGCTAGGCAGCTCATTGTATTTCTCTTGATACTTTTGTAGCAACGTCAGCAAATACGAAGGTGTACCAGTGTAACCATTAGGTTGAAGCTGTTTAATTGCTTCTATTTGCGCTTCGGTATTGCCTACTCCAGCCGGAAATACCGCACAGCCACAAGCCCTTGCGCCACCATCCATAATAAATCCGCCAGGAGAGAAATGGTAAGAGAGCGTGTTATGCACTAAATCACCCGCACAGAACCCAGCTGCGTGAAACGCGCGCCCCATACGCCAGAAATCGGCCTCATCCGTTTGAGCCTCATACAAAGGCCCAGGAGACTGAAAAACACGTGCCATTTGACCAATGGCAACGCTATTTAAGCCACCAAACGGCGGTTTAAGTTGCTGCTGATTAGGTACATTGAACTTACGTGTAATCGGGAACTGAGCAAGCCCTTCACGATTGTTTGCCAATGTAGGATCTAACTCAGAAAAATGCGCTGCGTAATGTTCGCTATTGGCTTTCGAATTTTCAATCAGCGCTGGCAAACGTTGAAACAGCGACTCTTCTCGCGCCTGTAGAGACAACGATTCTTTCGCATCAAATAGTTCGTTCATCCTTGCTCCTTACAACCAACGCTTACGACGTTTGTAAGATTTCAGATTCTTAAAGCTCTTGCGATCTTCATCGCCGCCGCCAAGGTAGAATTCTTTTACGTCTTCATTGTTTAGCAATTCGTGCTTGCTGCCATCTAGTACGATTTTGCCTGATTCCATGATGTAACCGTAATCGGCCGCTTGAAGAGCGAAGTTGGCATTCTGTTCAACCAAAAGCATGGTAATACCTTGCTCTTTGTTGATCTTGTTAATAATGCTGAATACTTCTTTAACTAGCAGTGGAGAAAGCCCCATAGACGGTTCGTCCAACAAAATCATCTTCGGTCGAGCCATTAACGCTCGGCCAATAGCTAACATTTGTTGCTCACCGCCAGACAAATAGCCCGCCAGGCCAGTGCGCTCTTTGAGTCGCGGGAAATAGTCAAACACCATTTCGATGTCTTGTTCAACTTCGTTGTCAGTGCGTGTATAAGCGCCTAAGCGAAGATTTTCTATTACCGTCATATCTTCAACAATTCGGCGCCCTTCCATAACTTGGAAGATGCCCGAACGGACGATCTCTTCCGGGCTTTTGTTGTCTATACGCTCGCCCATGAAGTTGATTTCGCCGCGCGTCACTTCACCATCTTCGGTTTTCAATAAACCAGAAATGGCTTTCAACGTTGTGGATTTACCCGCACCGTTGGCGCCCAGTAAGGTCACAATCTGCCCTTTTGGAACTTCTAAACTCACACCGCGAAGTACTAGTATTACTTCGTCGTAGACGACTTCAATGTTGTTCACTGAAAGCAGTATTTCTGCCGGTTCGATATTCGTTGCTAATTCAGCCATCAAGCTACTCCTTGCTAGGGTGAGAGTGTTCTCTCACCCATCCTTATTTTCAGTAAGCTTTGTTATTAATAAGTCGTAGATTAGTAACCTAGCCAATCGTCACGACGTGACAATGTCACCTGAGATACTTTCTTAATATCAACTGCGCCGCCATCGTTGTTGCCCATAAAGACGTTCACGGTTGTTGTGCCTCGGTGATCTTCCGGTTTCCAGTTCGCAGGGACACAAACACCTTCTAAGCCTTGTGGTACCCAGTTGTCATGGACATACATGCCCTTCTTGATGTTTTCACCTGTGATACCACCGTTGTCTTTCGCCCACTCCATTGCTTCTTTCATATAGAACGCAGAACAAATACCGCGAATGTAATGGTGAGTTCTGAATTCGCCCGGCTCTGATTCAGACTGCTTAGAAATCTCACGAACCAGCTTCATGCCCTCATTATCATCTCCCCAAAACGCCGTCATACCCGGGAAAACGTAATCTTTAAGGCCATCGCCTGCTGCTTCAAGCACTGGCTTGTCGCCGCCCCAAATGTTAGCCATGTACTGGAACTCTGTCCCAACCGTGTTACAAGACTTCACTAGTGAGATAACCGAGCTACCGATATTAGCAATGTAACCATAGTTGGTGCCTGACTCTTTCAGCGACAAACATTGCGCTTTGAAGTCCCCTGGTTTTAGTGACACAACGACTGGGTTTTGCACATCAAAACCAAGCTCTTTAGCGTACTCTGCACACGCTTCTTTTGGCGCATTCGGGAATGGATGGTTATCGCCAATGTGCGTAAATTTCGGCGCACCTTGATTGCCCTTAGATTCCCAATCTTCTTTCGCCCACTTAACTAGCGCACGGCACGCATCTGAGTACGACGCACCATAAAAGAAATTATAAGGCGCTGGTTTCGCGGTTTTTGGGTTTTTGCCAGTTGGGTCAGTTAAGTGACCAGAGTAAGAAGCAGAGAACACCGGCACTTTGTCTTTGGTGACAAACGAAATAAGTGCTTCGGTATCCGCCGTACCCCAACCTTGCAGCGCAACCATGTCTTTACGCGCCACCCAACGTTTATAGTTAGAAATCGCCACTGGTACTTTGTACGCCATGTCTACTGTTTCAAATTCGAGCTCGGTACCGTTAATGCCACCGTTTTGGTTAATCCAACGCAATGCGTCTCGCACGCCAGAACCATAAGGCTTGCTCACATAGGCAGTTGGTCCAGAAAAGTCGACTAATTGCCCGACAAACACAGAATCTTTTGCCCAAGTTGTGGTAGTAAACAGTGCAGATGACAGCACCAACGTTGTCGCTAAATGTCCTTTGTTCATAACTCGTTGTCCTTGTTATTGAGGTATATTCCACTTAATTCCACGTTAATATGAGAACGGATAGTGTTTCCAATATGCTCGAATCTGTTGCCAGCGATGCGATAATCCTTGAGGTTCGAAAATGAGGAACAGCATGATGACTAAACCAATCGCCATTTCTTTGAAGTAAGCCAGACCATCAGTGAAAGCGGTCGTATCACCAAACGCTGAAAGCCCCGTTACGCCAAACTCTAAAACTTCAGGCAGCAGTACGATAAATATCGTCCCCATCAGCGTACCTTTGACTGAGCCTAAGCCACCAATGATGATCATGGCCAAAAACTGGATAGACATCATGATGGTGAAGCCTTCTGCTGATACAAACCCTAGATAATGTCCGTAGAGTGCGCCCCCGATGCCTGCATAGAATGCACACACTCCAAATGAGAGCAGACGATACTTGGTTAGGTTGATGCCCATGATCTCTGCTGACAGATAGTGATCTCGTACTGAGACAAACGCGCGACCGTCACGAGAACGGATTAAGTTTGATGCCCACATATACATGAAGATCAGCGCAAACAGAGCGATGTAGAAGAAGCTTTCGTCAGTCGTAAACTCAAAGCCAAACAAATTAATTGGGTTCGCGCTAGCACCGTATGAGCCGCCACTGAACCAATCTGCGCGAGCAAAGAAGTCCTCTAGAATAAACTGCGCCGCCAACGTTGCGATAGCTAGATATAAACCTTTAATTCGAGCCGCTGGCAGACCAAACAGCATCCCCACAATCATGGTTAAGTAACCCGCAAGCGGAATCGCAAACACGACTGGAATGTTAAACTGGTTATTTAGCCAAGCCGATGCAAAGGCGCCAAAGCCAAAGAACGCACCGTGACCTAGCGAGATTTGTCCGGTAAAACCAACCAAAATGTTTAAGCCCAATGCCGCGATACCGAGGTATGCAATCTGAATAAACAGGTTTAGGAAGTAAATATCCAAGACCAGCGGTGCTGCCAGCATGGCGATGACACCTGCAATCGCAAGGCTTCTGATGGTTTTGGTTTCAAAAATTGGCGTATCGCTTTTGTATGTGGTTCGAAAATCCCCACATGGGCGCATGCTAAGTTGAGCCATGTTATTTCTCCTTAAATACGCTCAATATCTTTGGTACCAAACAGGCCATATGGCTTGAAGGCAAGAATGATTAACAGCACATAGAATGGTGCGATGTTGTATAAGTTACCCACTTGCAGGTATTGGCTATCAAAAAACTCAGCCAAGTTTTCTAGCACCCCGATGGTGATACCACCGACAATTGCGCCGACTACCGAATCTAAGCCACCTAAAATAACGGCTGGGAAAACTTTGATACCAATAATGGATAGCGCGTCAGATACGCCGTTAACGATACCGATAACAATCCCTGCTGTTGCAGATACCATTGCCGAAATGGCCCAACTGATGGCGAACACTTTCTTGATGGAAATGCCAAGACTCTGGGCTACTTGCTGGTTGAATGCCGTTGCGCGCATTGCCAGACCCATTTTGCTGAATTTGAAGAACCAGTAGAACGCGCCCATGATGAGCATTGAGAAGATCAAGCTCAGAATGTAAGCAAACTCAACATTCAAACCTCCGATATTCACCACGTTGGTTTCGAACACTTGCGGGTACGACACAGCAGAGACACCGAATATCCACTTCATCAGCGCTTGGAAAAACATCGATAGACCAATGGTCACCATGATCACAGAGATAATCGGTTCACCAATCAACGGTCTGAGCACAATGGTTTGCACGGCGATACCAAAAATCATCATGAACGCGAGCGTGAGTAAAAAGCCTATAAAAAACGGTAACTGTAGGTGTACCAATGCCGCCCAACATACCCATGCGCCAATCAACAGGAACTCACCCTGAGCAAAGTTGACCACCTGGGTCGATTTGTAAATCAATACAAAGCACATGGCGACAACGCCATACAACATGCCAACGATCACGCCATTAATGACGAGTTGCAGTAATAAATCCGTATTCACTATGCGATCCTCCGTTGTTCGCTATCCACTAGTGTTGGCTCATGCTCAATAAGCGTTTCAATAACTAGCGACGTTTGAATGCGTGTTTTAGTGCCATCTTGATAAGTGATCACTGTATCGACATCGACTTTTGGATCGTCGCTGTAGATGGTTTCGATGATGTCTCCGTATTTCTCTGCAACCACACCACGGCGTACTTTACGTGTGCGAGTTAGCTCGCCATCGTCGGCATCCAGCTCTTTGTAAAGTAGAATGAATTTGCTGATCTTCTGTGCATCCGGTAGGGACTCGTTCACTTTTTGAACTTCTTCACGAATCGCTTGGTACACTTCTGGTTGAGCAGATAAGTTGGTGTAGTTGGTAAATGCCAAGCCGCGTTGCTCTGCCCACTTCGCGACGATCGCATAGCGAATACAGATGATGGCAGACAGCCAAGGTCGACCTTTACCTACCACCACGGCTTCTGCAATAAACGGCGAGAACTTGAGTTTGTTTTCAATGAACTGCGGAGAGTAGCGGTCGCCGTGGCTGGTTTCCGACATATCTTTCAGACGATCAATCACCACCAAGTGACCGGAATCTTTAAAATAACCCGCATCGCCTGTGTGCATCCAACCATCTTGAACATCTTCATCATATGCTGCTTGGTTGTTTAAGTAGCCAGTAAACATGCCTGTACTTTTCGCGATGATTTCACCAACGCCATTGCTGTCTGGGTTGATGACTTTCACTTCTGCATTATCAAACGCAACGCCGACCGAATCATAGTCCACGTCATCGGCTTGGTGGACGGTGTACGCACCACACATTTCGGTTTGACCATAAAGCTGCTTAAGTGGCACACCAATAGCTTGTAGGTAACGGAAAGTGTCAGGCCCCATCGCCGCCCCGCCCGTTGCAGCAGATGTTAGGTTCGAAAAGCCTAAACGGTCTCGCAAAGCACGCAAAAGAATCCATTCGGCGAGTTTAGAACGTTTGCCCTGCTCTAACGCTTTGTTGGCTAAGCTCATGCCCAGTTTGTACATCTTTTGCTTAAACGGTGTCGAATCCATCATTCGTGCAGACACGTCTGCCACAATGTTTTCCCACACACGTGGCGCTAACAGCACAAAGTTTGGACCGATTTCACGCAAGTCGGACATCATGGTTTCTTGTTCTTCCACAAAGTTAACGATTTGACGAGAAATCAACGCCTGACCAACCACGTAAACCTGCTCCATAATCCAAGGCAAAGGCAGAACAGAAACGTAGTTGTCGCCTGGGGAACGAGGGTCTGCACGCAAGTAAGCCGCACAGTGATCCAAGAACGTGCCACTGTGTAGCTGAGCCAATTTTGGTTTAGAAGTCGTACCCGACGTTGTACAAAGAATTGAAAGATCGCTGCCTTTGGTTTCAACAACCATATTGAGATATTTGTCTGGGTCCGCTTTATCAATCAGCTGACCTTTTTTGTAGACCTGTTCAACATCAATCAATCTTGGATCATCGTATTTACGCATTCCACGAGGATCGCAGTAAATAATGTATTCAACGCTAGGAATTTCATCACCAAGCTCAAGCAGCTTGTCGCATTGCTCTTCATCTTCGGCAATCACGACTTTTGCTTTGGCATAGTTGATGAGGTACGCCACTTCTTCGTGCATGGAATCTTGATAGATGCCCAGCGAGAAACCTTTGATCGCATGTGCGGCCAACTCGCCCCATACCCATTCCGGGCGGTTATCACCTAGCAAACCAACGACATCTTGTTCGCCAATACCTAAATCTTGTAGTGCCAGTGCCATCCACTTGACGCGGTTTTCATAATCTTTCCAAGTGAACTCTCGCCAAATACCAAACTCCTTTTCACGCATTGCGACTTGTTCGGGCCAGTTCTTGGCATTGTGTTGCAACACTTTTGGAAAGGTATCTAAGCGGGTTATATCTGCCCAATCATTATGTTGCTGTGCCATTATGCACTCTCCTCTAATGTCGGTAGCTCTTCGCCTAAGTACGCTTGTTTCACATGTGGGTTGGCCATCACTTCTTCAGGCTCACCTGTAGCAATGTGTTTCCCGAAGTCCAAAACCAAAACGCGATTAGAGATGTCCATGACCACGCCCATGTCGTGCTCAATCATGATGATCGTGATATCTAATTCTTCATTCAGATCCATGATGTAACGTGCCATGTCTTCCTTTTCTTCCAAGTTCATTCCTGCCATTGGTTCATCAAGCAGCAATAACTTAGGTTTTAAGGCAATGGCACGAGCAAGCTCTACACGCTTACGTAAGCCGTAAGATAGCGTGCCTGCAGTCGCTTTTCGGATGTGCTGGATTTCTAGAAAATCGATCACGTCTTCCACATATTTGCGGTGCGCCATCTCCTCTTTCTGCGCATTGGAGAACCAATAGAGTGGCCCCGTGACGAAGTTATTTTTCAGTAGGTGGTGTCGGCCAACCATGATGTTGTCCAGTACCGACATATGAGAAAAGAGCGCTAAGTTTTGGAAGGTTCTTCCCAACCCTAGCTCAGCTCGTTGACTAGGTGTCCGTTTAGTTACATCATCTCCAGCGAAGATTACAGAGCCTTTGTTTGGTGTGTATCGACCAGAGATGCAATTGAGCATTGAGGTTTTACCTGCACCGTTTGGACCAATGATTGAAAAGATTTCCTTTTCATTCACATGGAAGCTCACGTCAGTCAAAGCTTTCACCCCACCAAAAGCCAATGAAATATCGTTTACCTGCAACAGAGGCGATTCCGATACCATAGTTGATCTCCCTTTCGTTATTTTAAGTGCGTTCCATTGAGCACTATTTGATCAAACCTAACTTTGATACTGGTAACCGCTTTTACACCTATGCATCAACTTTGTATTCAGTTTACGTAAACGTCAATTTAAAATCAGAATAGTGCCTGAAAGATTAAGTTGCAATCGAGTTCATCGAGAAAGATTTGAACTAACGCAAACTTTAAGTAAATAAATTGTTAATAAAAATTATTCTCAAACGCTTACATATTTGGATAGTTCGGACCACCACCACCTTCTGGCGGAGTCCAGGTAATATTTTGACTTGGATCTTTGATGTCGCAGGTCTTACAGTGGATACAGTTGGCCGCATTTATTTGCAGCTCTGGCTGCTGCTCCCCCTGTACAATTTCATACACGCCAGCCGGACAATAGCGCTGTGCTGGCTCTGCATATAATTCAAGGTTCTGCTCAATAGGGATCCGCTGGTTCGCCAAACGTAAGTGGCATGGTTGATCTTCCTCATGGAAGATATTGGATAGATAAACAGAAGAGAGGCGATCGAAACTTAACACGCCATCAGGCTTCGGATAGACAATTTCATTGCTGCTTTCCGCCAATAACAGAGACTGATGATCAGGCTTATCACAGCGGATATGCCACTTAGCTTTGCCTTTTAATACGTTATGTTCCAGCAGCGCTAAACCACCGCCCAGCCACGATCCAAAGCGGTGAATGCCACTTGAGAAGTTACGTGCTTGATAAAGCTCTTCATACAGCCAAGAATGTTTGAAATGCTTTTGATAATCAGCAGTAACTGACTGACTCTCAAGGGCTTCACATACTGCTTCAGCGGCAAGCATGCCAGATTTTATTGCGGTGTGTGTGCCTTTGATTTTAGCGCCGTTAAGTGTTCCTGCATCACAGCCAATTAACAAGCCACCAGCAAACTGCTGCGTGGGAAGCGAATGAAAGCCGCCCTTGGTAATCGCTCTCGCGCCATAGCTAATACGCTTCCCATTTTTGAGGTATTGCTCAATCAACGGGTGGTGTTTAAAACGTTGAAACTCATCAAATGGACTCAAGTGCGGATTCTTATAATTCAAGTCAACAATCAACCCGACGGCAACTTGGTTTCCCTCTAAATGGTAGAGATAACTGCCACCTGTAGCTTCATTTGATAACGGCCAACCTAATCCGTGCACTACTAAACCTTGCTGATGCTGCTCTGATGGGATTTCCCACAGCTCTTTAAAACCGATAGCGTAGTGTTGAGGCGTTTTCTCTTCAGCAAGATTAAATCGGTTAATCAACTGCTTACCAATATGCCCCCGTGCGCCTTCAGCAAATAAAGTAAACTTCGCTCGCAGTTCAATACCAGGTTCGAAATTTCCTTTTTGTTCACCATTTTTATCTAATCCCATATCGCCCGTGATCACGCCACAAACACGACTATCTTCATCGATGATCGCTTGACTGGCGGTAAAACCTGGGTAGACCTCCACCCCCAAGTTCTCAGCCTGCAACGCCATCCATCGGCATAGACTGCCCAAACTTATGATGTAATTACCTTTGTTATGTAACGTATTAGGCACCGCCCAAGAAGGCAGTTCATGACCATTGATTTCATTGCCTAGATAGTAGGTTTTATCTTGGTTTACTTTGGTATTGAGCGGAGCGCCTTTCTCTTCCCAGTCGGGAAAAAGCTCATCCAAACTCCGCGTTTCAAACACCGCACCCGATAAAATATGCGCTCCAACTTCAGAACCTTTTTCTACCACGCAAACAGAGAGGTCTTGTTTTTTTTCTGCTGCTAATTGTTTGATTCGGCATGCCGCAGACAAACCTGCGGGACCAGCGCCTACAATCAGAACATCAAATTCCATGCAGTCTCTTTCCATGATTGCATTCCTTTTTCTTTGCATGTTGCCAACTTGTTAAGCGACAATATATTTAAAGTTGACGCAAACGTAAAGGTAAATTAACATCATTTTAAAGACGTCATCACATCGTCTTCACTGTAAACACATAGTCTTCACTGTAAAAAGGAATCTAACGTGAAAATACTAGTGCCAATCAAAAGGGTCATTGATCCCTACGTTAAAGTTCGCGTGAAAGCGGACCATAGCGATGTTGAAACCAATAACGTCAAGATGACGATTAATCCATTTTGCGAAATAGCCGTTGAAGAAGCCGTACGACTAAAGGAGCAAGGTATTGCAGATGAAGTCATCGTTGTCAGTGCCGGCGGTAGCCAGTGTCAGGAGCAACTACGTACCGCGCTTGCATTAGGCGCCGATCGCGCTATTCATGTCGATACTGAAGACAAAATAGAGCCATTAGTTGTTGCTAAGCTGCTCAAAGCTCTAGTTGAGCAAGAACAAGCACAGCTTGTGATTACGGGTAAACAATCCATTGATACGGACAACAACCAAGTGGCTCAGATGCTGGCCGCCCTACTTGACTGGCCTCAAGCAACTTTCGCTTCCGACGTGAAGATTGAAGATCCAAAAGTTCAGGTCGTGAGAGAAGTGGACGGCGGCTTGATGACGGTCGCGATGAACTTACCTGCGGTGATCAGTACTGACTTACGCCTGAATGAACCGCGTTTTGCCTCTTTGCCTAATATCATGAAAGCTAAGCGCAAGCCGTTAGATACCATCACACCTGACAGTCTGGGTGTTGAAGTGGTATTTAGCCAAACCATTCAAGAAGTCACACCGCCAGCGCAAAGAAAAGGTGGCATCAAGGTTGAATCTGTCTCAGAGCTTCTCGATAAGCTGCGTAACGAAGCGAAGGTGATTTCATGAAGAACTTAATCATAGCAGAACATGACAATAACCAATTGCATGCGGACACACTCAAAGTGGTTAATGCAGCAAAACAAGTCAGCCAAGACAATGTTTTGATCGTAGTGGGCCACCAGTGTGAAGAAGTCGCTCAGCAAGCTTGTCGCGTTGATGGTATATCAAACGTAATTTGTGTCGATTATGAACAACTTAAGCATCAATTTGCCGAGAGTATCGCACCTATTGTAGTGAGTATTGCTGAAGGCTTTGACGCAATCTGGGCTAGCTCATCATCAAAAGGGAAAGACCTTGCACCGCGAGTAGCAGCGAAGTTCGGCGTTGGGCAAATTTCCGATATTGTCCAAGTTATCGATGAAAACACTTTTATCCGCCCTATTTATGCAGGAAACGCATTTGCCAAAGTGACCACCAGCGACAAGGTTCGCGTCATCACCGTGCGCGCGTCTGCGTTTGAGCCGGTTACTTGTCACAACCAAGCTGATATTAAGCATCAGCAGGTCACTATCTCAGCTCCAATGGTTGAATTGGTTTCTGCCGATAAAACCGTGTCAGAGCGCCCTGAATTAAGCGCGGCAGAGGTGGTTGTGTCAGGTGGACGCGGAGTCGGTAGCAAAGAGAACTTCGCGTTGATCGAACAAGTTGCCGATAAACTAGGTGCTGCCATTGGCGCTTCTCGTGCGGCAGTTGATGCCGGGTTTGTTGCCAACGACTTACAAGTGGGTCAAACCGGTAAAATCGTTGCACCTAAGCTTTATATAGCGGTTGGGATTTCCGGTGCCATCCAGCATCTTGCAGGAATGAAGGAATCCAAAGTGATTGTCGCGATCAACAAAGATCCAGAATCTCCTATCTTTGAAGTTGCTGACTATGGATTGGTTGGTGATTTATTTGAGGTACTACCTCAGCTTGCCGAACAACTTTAAACGATCAGATAAGGGGCGAACACTGCTATGTTCGCCCCTTTATTTTGTTTTGGTCATATTCAAAAGAATTGAAATTAGAGGGACCTATGCCAAATTCTGCACCTATTTGGTCACCATCTGCTGAGCGCGTCAGCAATAGCAACTTATTACGGTTCATTGAAAAGGTTAATAAAGACAAAGCCGAAGGTGCCGTACTCAACAATTACACGTCTCTACACCAGTGGTCCATTGAGCACAATGATGAATTTTGGCGACATACTTGGCAGTTTTGCAACGTAATCGGAGATATAGGTTCGCAAATCAAGAGCCTTGGCAGTCCCAAATGGACACAAACAGGTTCTAATCATCACCATGTAAATAGAGACACAGTATGGTTTGCTGACGCCACGCTGAACTACGCAGAGAACCTCCTATCTCAGGCTGAGCAATCACCAGAGCGTGAGTTTATTGTTTTTAGCAATGAAAGCGGTGAACACCGACAACTCACCGGTAAACAGTTGCTTGAACAAGTTTCTGCCATTCAACAATGGCTACTCAATTGTGGTGTCGGTAAAGGCGATGTCGTTGCGGGTTATTTGCCCTACCTTCCTGAAACCGTTATAGCCATGTTGGCTACTACAAGCCTTGGCGCTATTTGGACTTCAACCTCTCCTGATTTTGGTATCGATAGCGTCGTAGAGCGTTTTGGTCAGGTTAAGCCGAAAGTTCTTTTTTGCTGTGATGGCTACCAGTTCGGAGGCAAAGCTTTCGATATGACGGACAAGAACACCACTCTTAGTAGTAAGTTAAGCAGTGCCTCCGAAGAGACTACTATTAGCGTATGCCAAATCGAATATTTACAAAACGCTAAGAGAGCTACCACTTCTGACTTTGTCTCTTGGTCCGATATTACTCACCACTTTTCTCCACAATCAATTCAATATCAACCAACGCTGTTTAATGACCCATTATTCATTTTGTATTCTTCTGGTACAACAGGTCAACCTAAGTGTATTGTTCATTCCGCAGGCGGTACCTTGCTCAATCACCTCAAAGAACATCAACTGCATTGCGACATCAAATCGCAAGACAAGGTTTTCTACTACACAACATGTGGTTGGATGATGTGGAACTGGCATGTTTCCGCTCTTGCGAGTGGTGCAGCCTTAGTGATTTACGACGGTAGTCCGGTTTACCCTGATCACTCCGTCTTATGGCGATTAGCTGAAGAACATAACGTGTCGCTGTTTGGTACTTCAGCGAAATACTTAGAGGCACTGGAGCAGGCAAACTGCTCTCCAAAACTAGAACATAACCTGAAGTCACTCAAAACTCTGTGCTCAACTGGTTCGGTGCTTTACCCAGAACAATTTAATTATGTCTATCAGCACATCAAGCAGGACTTGCATCTCGCTTCTATCGCTGGCGGCACAGATATTTGCGGATGCTTTGTACTTGGAAACCCTATTTCACCAGTTTACAAAGGTGAATGCCAAGGCTCAGGGCTGGGAATCGACGCACGTGTTCTAGAGGATGATGGACATACTATTACGCAAAAACGCGGCGAACTGACTTGTAATAACTCGCTACCTAACTTCCCTATTGGCTTCTGGCACGACAACGGCGAACGTTATCACAACGCTTATTGGAGCAAGTTTACCGATATCTGGCACCATGGCGACGATGTGATGCAAACCGAACATGGCGGCTTTATTTTTTATGGCCGTAGTGACGCAACCTTAAATCCAGGCGGCGTACGCATCGGTACCGCTGAAATCTATCAGCAAGTGAACGCGTTACCCGAGGTTGAAGACTCCATCGCTGTCGGCAAGTTAAACCAGCAGTCTGAAGAAATCTGGTTACTAGTAAAACTCGCTCACAACGTCGAGTTAACCCAACAACTCACCGATTCAATTCGCCAAACATTGAAAACAAAATGTTCACCGCGCCATGTCCCACGACAAATTTTTGCTATCAGTGATATTCCTAAAACGCGCTCAGGCAAATTGGTTGAGCTAGCAGTGAAACAATTGGTAAACGGACAAGCTGTAAAAAACATTGGTGCTATTGCTAACCCAGAAGTGCTGGAAGAAATTAAAACGCTTTTCAACATAGAAGGCGCCACCGTCACTTAGAGACCCAACAAGTCTTCCCACAATACAGACGGGTATAACCTAACTATATTTTAGCTCGCTCGATAACTCCTCCCCACTTTCGTGGAAACTGAGCGAAATATGCTTCATGTACACAAAAAAGGTGAGATAATTCTATCTCACCTTTGAGCCATATGAGCTGGAGCATTAGTTTGGGGGTTAAGCTTTTATCAGTTGGCTCATATCTTCGCGAACTTGTGGCACCGTTAAACCAACGATGATTTGAAGGCTCTCTTGATTTCTAACAATATTCACCGCTCCGTGCTGTGTGAAAAATGCGTTCTCCTTTACCAGAGAGACATCTTTAACTTTAACACGCAGACGCGTCGCGCAATTAGTTAACAATTCAATGTTTTCTTTTCCACCCAAACCTTCAATAAAGGCACTAGCTTGTGACGGACTTGCGCTACTGTTATGGACCGCTTTCGCTTCTTTGTAGTCAGCTTTGGAATACAACTTACTATCTGCACCTTCACGTCCCGGAGTAAGTATGTTGTATTTTAAAATAAGCGCGCGAAACGTAACAAAGTAGACACCAGTAAACATGAGACCAATAATAATCTGAATCACGTATGTTCCTGCATGGTTACCAGCCAAAGGCAACCAGTTTTGGAAAATGAAGTCTATCAAGCCAGTCTGAAAGTTACCGGAAACACCAAACATAAAGGCGATCGTTGCCATTGTCGCAGATAACAACGCATGCAAAGCAAACAGCGCAGGTGCGATAAATAAGAATGTAAACTCTATTGGTTCGGTGATCCCTGTAAGAATTGCTGTGATTGCGGCTCCGAGCACTAACCCCATCACCATCTTTTTATTTTCTTTTTTCGCAACTGAATAGAGTGCTAGTGCGATACCCGTACAACCAAACACTTTACCCATTCCCGTCAACATCAAACCACCCTGAGGAAATTGTGTCGTTAAACTTTCCGAGCTCTGGGCGAATGTCTGTATATTTTGAATCCAATAGGAAACCGTTCCGCCATCGACTGCAACAGGCCCATAAAAAACGGGACCATATACGAAATGATGCAACCCCGTTGGTATCATTATTCGCTCTAAAAACGTAAATAGCCATACCCCTAACGATCCAGCAGAAACCAAAAATGATTGCAGATTGTTAATACCATGCTGAATACTTGGCCAAGTCAAACAAGTTAGAATTGCCATCACGACCATAATTGGGAAGCTAATGATCACAACCAATGGCGTTCCGCCAAATACAGCCGCCCAATCCGGTAGCTTTTTATCAAAGAACCGGTTGTGAACCCAAACAGAGAGACTTGCAATTAAAATCGCACCTAGCAAGTTGGTATCAAGCGTTAGAATGCCACCAACTTCAGTCAAACCTCGCTCACCTTCCGTATAGTTCACGCCCAGTTCTGGTCCCCAAAATTGAAGGATTCCACCAATAACGTAGTTAAACGTAATGTAGGAAACAAGTGTTGCAAGTACAGCGCGACCAGATGCTTTTTTAGCTAAAGCGATAGGTAACCCAACGGCAAAAATAAGTGCCATATTTTTAAATACAGCGAGTGATGCCTGTAAAATGATCGTCGAGACTTTAACCCAAGCACTCCCCTCTAGTGCCCAAGGAAACACTTCTTGATTTAACAGCACAACAGAGAAACCTAATAACATGCCCGCTGCTGGAAATAATAGAACGGGAACAAACATCGCGGCCCCGAACCTTTGAATAATGTCTTTCATATAAACCTCTTGTTTCATTCACGGAGCCTACAAGTAGGCCCCGAACGTCCAGTTGTTATTGAAAAAATTGAGGAAGGTAGGCTTTATTTTCTTCTAGTAATTGTTTTGTTATTTCTTTAGCTTTTGGCACATTAACCACGGTACGGTTAAGTGTGAGTGCATTAATCAGCTTTTGCTGACTTCCTTCGTACCAAGCATCCACGACTAATTTCTCGTAACCAAGTTGGCTTTCAATCATGGCTTTTTGGAAGGTTGGGATTTTTCCTACAGTAAAAGCTTTCGGTCCATCACTAGTTAGCGCAGCTGGAACTTCTACCATGGCGTCATTTTGTAAATTTGTAATAGCACCATTATTCGGTACGATGACGAGATACACATCGCTCAAGTTGTAGGCTAGCGAAGCCGCGACTCTCACCATGTATCGACCATGGATATCGGCATGCAGTGTTTCGTGCTTCGTGGTGCCCGCTTCAATTATTCTTGCGTTCAATTCGAACACTCGTTTCTCACGGCCGTTAATTACCTGCCTTGCGCGAGTATTATTGATATCCTCTTTCACCACCATTTTTTCAGGGTACAAATAGTATTGAAGATACGTATTCGGCAAAAACTCTGGATTATCAGCAAGCATTGTTCTCATGTTTTTGAATGTGGCTTGCCACGATGGGTCATCCGCTATTTCCGCATCAACCGCACTGATCCCTTCTTTTAGGATGATATTTTTAATTTTATCCGTTAAGTCTTCACCCTGTTTGTTACGAATTTTGGTAAACCAGCCATAGTGATTAAGCCCAAAATATTCAGGAACAAAGTCCCAAATTTCACATCCTAACAATTGCGCATAGCTGACCATAATCGCTGCTGGCATATCACAAATATTTAGAATTCGCTTATCATGCGGAAATTCACGATTTAAAGCTTCAGCGACAATTGCCGCCGGGTTGGTGTAATTAAGAATCCACGCATCTGGACACGTTTGTCGGATCTCGTTCACTAGCTGGATCATGTCGCCGATAGAGCGAAGTCCATATGCCATTCCTCCCGCGCCACATGTCTCTTGCCCAACACAAGAGTTGGATAGCGGGATTTGTTCATCGCGCTCGCGCATGGCCAACCCACCAGTGCGGATCTGGATAAAGAAAAAGTCCGAATCTGCGAATGCGACAGATTTATCCGTTGTATAAACAAACTCTTCAACTTCTGGATAGTGTTCTCGCAATAGAATTTCAGTAGCTAATGCATTCGACTCTTGGCGTTTCTCATCTATGTCGTAAAACACGACTTTTGCGAGTGGAAAGTTATCTTTTTCGGCAATAAGGCTGTTCATCATACCAAGTGTGTATGTACTGCCAGCACCAACAATCGTTAATTTTTGACGTTTCATTTCGCTACCTCAAATGTTTATCCTGAAAATGTATAAAATAAGTATTAATACTTTTATGATACATTTAAAGTATAAGCACAAAGATACGAGATAAAAATCACACAAAGATCCTAAGGAAAAGTATTAACTACATCTCAGATCACATTCTTGCTATCATGATCCAAGACTTAGCGAGGTATTATGAAACCCAAATACATAGACATTGCGGAACGATTAGAAAAAAAGATCAAAGATGGGGAACTACAACCGAAATCGATGCTTCCAAAAGAGAGTGATTTGCAAGAAGAGTTTTCCGTAAGCCGCGTAACCATCAGAAAAAGCTTACAAATTCTGGTCGACAATAATTTAATTAGTCGGACAAGAGGTAGTGGAACTTATGTAAACGATCTAAAAGCCCAACATGATGCCTTACATTTGCTGGGTTTTATCGAGGAAGTCAGTAAACAGGGGAAAACGCCTAGCTCTCAAGTCATAAAGTTCGAACTTAAAAAACCGAATGAACAGGTTGCTAAGCAGTTAAATCTCTCGCCCAATGATGATACATATGAAATACATAGACTCAGATGTATTAATGATGAGCCTGAAATTTACGAAGTCACTCATATGCCAGCAGTGTTATTTCCAGACTTGAGCATAGCCATAATGAATGGTTCTAAATATGAGTACATTGAAAATAGCAAAGGATTGAAAATTGCGAAAAGCAGTCAGTCTGTCAAACCGTATTTGTTAGATGCAGAGACGGCCTCATACCTGAATGAATCAGAAGCTTCCCCTATTCTAAAAGTTGAGTCCACTGGCTACCTAGAAGATGGTCGTGCATTTGAATATACCGTCAATTACTTCCGACTTCATCAATACAGCTTCGAGTTTATTTCAACTAGGACGTAGTACTATTCGACGCTAATGGTTAATCATTGCGCCAAATCTTATATCCGACCTCTCGCATTGCTCTGCCGAGCAGGTGGGAGGCGACTGGCGCAGTGAGAACGATAAACAACATCGTACCGATAACCCGAGAGATCACGGTAACTTCAGGGAGTGAGAAAGCGACCGCTAATAACAAGCAGCTCACTCCGACAGTTCCAGCTTTGGTCGCTGCATGCATTCGGGTATACAAATCAGGAAGCCTCAGGACACCTAGACTTGCAACCAAGGTCAACAATGTTCCTAAGCATAAAAATAGTCCAATCAACACGTCCATTATTCTTTCTCCTTTCTTTTAACGATCAAACGTGCAAATGCGATCGTGCCGAGAAATGCGACCAAACCTAATGTAATGGCGATGTCTAACAGAGCGTCCTCACCGCTGTCTAAGGTGTAAACCGTAATAAATCCGATAGTGATAAATGAAATCAGATCTAACGCCACAACTCGATCAGCTAGCGTTGGTCCTAGAATTAAACGAGCAAAAGCCATAACAAAGCTGAGTAGTAGCCCAGAATAGGCAAAAGTGACCGTTATTTGCAGCCAACTATCCACGCGTCACCTCCAAAATTCGATGCTCTAACCCATCTTTAATTCCGCGAATAACCTCTTCATGTTCAGGTGCAAACATGGCATGAACGATAAGATACTTTTTATCAGCCGTAACATCCAAACTAAGCGTGCCCGGTGTTAAAGAAACCATGTTCGCCAGTAATGTGATTTCTAGATCAGAATCGACCTCCAGAGGGACATAAACGATATCAGGCTGACTCAAATGAGTAGGTGTCACGACGTCCCACACCACTTTCGCAACCGATATAACCATTTCATAAGCGAAGTACATCAATAACTTCAATGCAGATGCAAAACGTTGAAAATAGCTCGTTTTCAATCCAAATGGTTGACTCAACCTTAAAGCAAAAAAACCGACCGTAAATCCGACAACAAAATTCAGACTCGAATAGCTGCCATTAAGCATCATCCACGCTAACGCTAAGAAAAAATTGAGGAATAGATAGATCATGTATTTCCTCCTAACACCACTCTGATGTATTCAGTCGGATTTAACAGTTGTTCTGCAGCTTGAACGGAAAATTGATAAAAAGGCTCCGCCACTAAGCCAATGATTAGCGTCAACGTCGTCAATACAATAATTGGAACGCAGTACAACCAATGTACTTTGGCCTGCAGAGTCTGTTCTGGCTTCTCTCTAAATGGCTTTTTCCAAAATGCCTCACTCCAAATTTTCGTCATCGAGTAGACAGTAAGCAACCCCACCAATAACGCGGTACCTGCTAACCAGTAATATTCAGCCTGTATGCTCGACTTGATGACCAATAGCTTTCCCCAGAAACCCGATAGCGGTGGAAAACCGGCCAGAGAAAACGCAGGCACAAGAAACAAGAACGCCAACCAAGGCATAGCTTTATATACCCCACCCAAATGTTCAAGTTGACTAGAGCCATATTTGCGCTCGATGAATCCACCTATTAAGAACAAATTCGCTTTTACAATGATGTGATGAACAATGTAGAAAATGGCACCGGCTAAAGCTAAGGGAGTGTAAATAGCCAACCCCATGATCATATAGCCTATTTGGCTAATAATATGAAAAGAAAGAATTTTCTTAATGTCGAATTGGCTAGCCGCTCCTAAAACGCCCGTTAACATGGTTAGCCCTGCGACCCAAATTAACGTCGGTTGCCAGCCACTCTCGGCGAGCGGAAATACTAAGGTGAAGACTCTTATCAACGCGTATACACCGACTTTAGTAAGCAACGCGGCAAACAGTGCCACCACACCGCTTGGCAACGTGTGATAAGAAGCGGGCAACCAAGCAAATAAAGGAAAGAGTGCCGCTTTAATAGAGAAGGCAAACAAAAACAGCGCGGACAGCATCATGTTGATGCTCAATTCATTTTCCCCTACTTTGGTGTAGAGATCGGCCAGGTTCAAGGTGCCCGTTGCGCCATACAACAAGCCGATAGCAAGCAAAAATACCAGCGTCGAAATCAGGTTCAACATGACGTACTTTACTGCACCATCAACTTGAGTTTTCGTTGCATCTAACACCATTAAACCAAATGATGAAATGAGCATGACCTCAAACCAAACGTACAGATTAAAAATATCTCCAGTCAGGAAAGCGCCATAAACGCCAGCAAGCAACATGTGCATTAACGCATGGTAATTGCTATAGGAGGGCTTTCGGTGAAGGTCCGCCATCGCGTAGAAAACACATATCGCACCAATCACCGCCGTTATCATCACCATAGCAACGCTGAGGTAATCTGCGACAAACACGATACCAAATGGCGCACTCCACTGACCAAAAGCAACGGCTTGAATACCATTACTTATGATGTTTTCTGTGAGAAAGCCCGCAACGAAAAGGTTCGAAATCGCACTTACACCGCTCAACCACTCAACACTTTTTGTTGAGCGACGGACGAAGAAGATAGTCAACGCCGTACTCAGCGAGAGAACAACCGGTAACGTAAGCAAAATCGAACTCATTGACCCTCCTCAGAACGTTGCATTTCATCGACGTTTGCAGTTCCAGTGTCTTTATAAGCTCGATAGAACAGCATTAAAGCAAAAATAAGTAGTCCAAAACCGATGACTATCGCAGTTAAGATAAGCGCTTGAGGTAAAGGATTTGCCGCGCTATCTGGTGGTAAAAGAGCATTATCGCCAATCAATGGCGGCTCTCCGGGCGTCAGCCTTCCAGCGGTAAAAATAGCAAGGTTAACCGCACTACTGAGTAACATGATGCCGAACAAAAGGCGCAAGATATGCTTTTCAAGCATTAAATAAACACCTGCTGCGACAAATACTCCAACGACAACACTCCAGACTATTTCCATCACTCTAGCTCCTCATTAATACGAAGCAGCATACCCATCACGCCACCTATAACGGCAAGGTAAACACCAACATCAAAAACCAATGGCGTCCCTAGTGGTATCACGTCTTTCCACCACAGTCCGGTCAAAAACGGTTTATCAAACGCAAAGCTCAAAGCACCAGAAACTAAGCTCAATGCGATGCCAGATAACGCAATGAGAAACGGTTTGAAATACAACCTAGAACGAACGTATTTCGGTGATTCCGCGAACATGAGAAGTGATAAACCAATAACGGCAATCAACGCACCAATAAAGCCACCACCCGGTTCGTTATGACCACGTAACAACAGATACACTGAAAATACGAGCATGAGTGCCGAAACGATGTGTGCCGTGGTTGCAAAAATTAATGATTGGATACGATTTTGCTTTTTCGCTCTTGTCTTAAGCAAACTCACTGCCGCAATCCCAGCAATAACAACGACGACAACTTCTCCCAATGTATCAAATGCGCGAAAGTCGACCAGAATAACGTTAACAATGTTTCGCCCATGTCCACCCGGGACACTGTTTTCTGCAAAGAAATCTGACACCGAAGAGTCCATCGGCTGAGACGTGATTCCTAACAAAAGTAAAGTAACCGAAACACCTATCACACCTGCTATGCAAATATTCGCTACTTTACGTTTTATTGAATGCTTGGGCACGGTGGTTAGACGTGGCATATGACGCATTAACAATGCAAGAAAGACCACCATTAATGTTTCCACTAACAGTAAAGTCTTCGCAACGTCCGGGGCGCTATAAATCATAAAAACAAGCGTGGTCATGAAGCCAATCATACCAAGCGCAGAAATCGCAAGAAGTCTTGCGTGGGACAAAGTACATACGAGCGCAGCACCAATCAACAATAAGGCAATACCAATCTCATAGAAAGTGACACTTGAAAGTTCGCCAACCAAAGGCAGAGGAATAAGCGCTACCTGACTCAGTAACGCAACGGCAAGTACCGTGAAAAATAATAGGACATAGCGACTCAATTTCTTTTGCTGTAACCGCGCCGTTTGCCACTTCGCCACTGTCATCATGCCATCTAATAGTCGTTCAAAAATATTCTCCGCTTTGGGGACGAATAGATGTAACCGCTGAAAAAATGCAGACACAGTAGGATAAACACGGTACACCACATACCCCAACGCTAACGTAATAACGCTTAACACTAACGGTACATTCACGCCATGCCATAGTGATGTCTCTTTAAGAGCTGCTGTGGGCAGAATGTCAGCAGAGCCCGGAAAAATAATATTGCGATCTAACCAATTTAAACCGAATAACGGGACCAGGAGACTGCCAAGTGCCAGGAGCAAAGGCGAGATCCACATGGCTTTTTTTGTCTCAACTGGCTTAGTTTCAATCGGCACGAGATCACGGCGAGCAAAGAATGGTCTCGCAATAAGCATAATGGTTAACGCGACCATCAGTATATTCACGATTAATAGTACAAAGGCGATCCAATTATTGAGCTCTACTGCGGACTTATACATGTATTCTTTGCTCAAAAAGCCTAACAACGGCGGGAACCCCGCTTTAGACAATGCAGCCAAACTCCCCGCAACCATGCTGATGACGAGAACTGACTTCAGGCCGTACAATTGATCAATATCTCGTGTTCCTGTCGCTTTGTCGATATTACCCACCACCATAAACAGCGCAGCTTTATAGAAAGAGTGAGCGAGAATAAACATCAATACTGCACTAACGGCCAAATCTGTGCCCATACCTAGTAATAATGTTAATTTACCCAAAGCAACATTCGTGCTGTAGGCTAGCATCAGCTTCAAGTCAGTTTGTTTTAATGCGACAAATGTGCACCAAATGGCCGTGATACTCCCAGTGATGACTAAAGCATAAAACCAGATCTCGCTGTGGGCATAAACTGGCGATAAACGTGCTAATAGGTAAATGCCTGCCTTTACCATTGTTGCCGAGTGTAAATACGCACTGACCGGAGTGGGAGCTGCCATCGCGTTAGGTAGCCAAAAATGAAACGGGAATTGCGCAGATTTAGTAAATGCACCGAGTAGTATGAGCACTAGAGATGGGATAAACCATTCATGCTGCGCAATAGTGTCTGCCTGCTCGATAATGGTATTTAGCTCATAACTCCCAGCCATTGCTCCCAGCAAGATAAGACCAGCTAGCAACGCTAGTCCACCAGCACCGGTAACAATCAGCGACTGCAAGGCGTTTTTCCGAGACGTTTTATTTTCGTGATTAAACCCGATCAGTAAGTAAGAAGTGATGGTGGTGAGTTCCCAGAAAACAAATAACAACAGAATGTTATCGCTCATCACAATCCCTAGCATGGCAAGCATGAATAGGGTTAGATACAAATGAAAGGAAAACCGGCTATCACTTTCTCGTAAATAAGCCAAAGCGTAGATTTGAATCAGTGCGCCAATCCCACTGATCAGTCCCGCAAAAAGAAATGAAAGACCATCTAATCTAAAGCTAAGGTTGATATCGAGGCTTGGTATCCATTCCGCATTCCAGCTCACGCCTACAGGAGTATAGATATAGAAGAGAAAAGAGAAGATTAAAACTGGCAGCGCAGGGAAAATCAGTAAGACCAACTGATTATCTAGGTTTTTCGGCAGGTTTTCTTTACCCGTTATGTTATTCAACATCGCAGCCCATTCGTTATTATAAGAAGATACGCCCTATCCGGCGTAAATGACAAACTCCACTGTATTGTTTTAGCCCAAGCGCTTCAAAAACGATCATGAAACCAAGGGAAAAGTAGCAAACAGTAATCACTGAGTGCTACTTAGAGGAACGCCGATACAAACCGCTATTTGCTGTCTGCTACGGCATAAGAACGTAGGTCACTACTTACGTGTTCTTGGCTGAATGTATATGGATTATCGTCATCAGCTAACTCGAATGCATCGTAGGTGCAGTCACCGATATCATTTCTCGGACAAACATAAACATTCGAACGTTCTATCATTTCTGTGTGGCATTTCGGGCATAGGTTTTTCATGTCACTCTCCTCTGATAACTTATTGATACATTGATAATTCCATGTTCTAGAGATCCATCTCCCTCCTTTACCTAAAACATCACTTAAACCCAACTTTGTTACACCCCAATTACTGAATCGGTGAGACAAAACCATCGGGCTTAAGAGCGACCAAACTACAGTTAATCGATTGCAAAATATTTTCAGCCGTATTACCAATGACATAGCCAGATATACCAGTTCTCGCTAAGGTTCCCATTACCAGCACGTCTACCTCAATACTCTCTACGTAATCTGGAATCTTTTCGTCGGGTTTTCCATGCAGGTGGTGAATCACAATTTCACCTGTAATCCCAGACTCCTCCAACAGCTTTTGCAGAGCTTGTTTATGATCGGCTTTTGCTTTGTCGAGTTCATGTTTCAACTCAGCATCATCGACTTGAATCCAAGCGTTACCATTTAGGTAGTTTTCTAAGTAATACTCCCAGCAAGAAATCACGTGTAAACGACTATCGCAGGTGTCGGCAATCGAACGCGATAATTCGAGTAAACGCACGGCTAATGAGTGCTGTTCATCGCTTGCCGTTAATGGGTCGATAGCCACAGCAACACGGCGCTTATCTCTTGGCTTATCAATTGGTCGGTGCAACCAAAGCGGACAAGGGCATTTTCGTAACAGAGTCATATCAATAGCTTTGAAACCCTCAGCACCTTCACCGAGCGGTTCAGCTTCTTTGATGATGAGATCTTTGTTATCAGCTAATGCTTCTTTAATAATACAGACAGCGGGCTTTTCACTGCTTTTCACAGTAAGAGGAAATGCGAGATCCTCTTCAGAGAGTCCCAGCTTCTGTCTGTATTCGTGAATACTTTGTTTGAGGGAGTCTTGCAGCGATTGCTCATAACTTTGCTGATACTGGATCATGTCTGTTGGGAAATCAGGACACGCTATTAGCCCTGAGACAGGCACTTTGTTGCTAGATGCAATCCTCATCGCTTGTTCGAGGGCGTCACTATGGCCTGGCAATCCTTGTGTTGCAAAAAGTATGTTTGCGAATCGTTTCATACACACCTCCTTGTTTGGTTAAATATTAACCATCCACAAAGTATAATACCTAACGGATAATTGTAACGGCTTGTGACGTTGATGAAATCAATTCTCATTAAGAGACGGATATTGCTTCATTTTGTTTTACGTCACACTCTCCTTTCTTCACAACTATCGCCTTCGACCTAAATAAATTCCGCTACCTAAAATTGAGACCAAATAAAAACCCAAATTACTCAAAGTTTTTTCTCACCTTGAGTAACTTGGGTATAAGCAATAACACACTTAGTGTCCGGATTTAAATGGATGACCTAAATTTTCACGCAACTTAGTTTAAAGATGCCATCTCAATCACGAATCGATATGCAAAGTTTTACGGCTTTAGTGACCTAAAATCGCCGTAACTCAATGTTAAGGTTGTTGTTTTGTCGGTGCCAAAGCAATTTCACGAACACATACACCTTGCGGTTGCTGATAAGCAAACAGCACTGCTCGTGCAATGTCGTCTGCTGCCAACACGCCGCCCATATCCACCTTCCAGGCGTCATAACCATCTTTAATATCTTGAGACGTTGTATGTGAAAGTAATTCCGTTTCCACTGCACCAGGTGCAATCGTCGTAACGCGAACATTCGATGACGCAACTTCTTCACGTACGTTTTCAGAAATAGCATGAACCGCAAATTTGGTACCGCAATAAGCAGCATGATCAGGGAATGTTTTCTTGCCCGCGATAGAGCTGATGTTAATGATCGTACCACTGTTACGTGCTTTCATAGGTGCTAGGACGGACTGCATGCCATTGAGCAAACCAATTACGTTCACATCAAACATGCGCTTCCACTCCGATGCTTCCTGAGTATCTATCTGACCTAGAAGCATAACGCCTGCGTTATTTACAAGTGCATCTACCGGACCATACAACGCTTCAGCTTTCTCAATTGCAGCCTCAAAAGAAGCTTTGTCGGTCACATCTACCTTTTCAAAAAGCGTATTTGGTAAGTTTAATGCTTCCAAACGTTCTACACGTCTTGCTAACAAAAGAAGAGCATGGCCCTGTTCACTGAAGTGACGTGCAATCGCTTCACCAATGCCTGAACTAGCGCCTGTAATAACAATTAACTTTTTCATTTTGAATCCTTAATCGAACGGTTTACATCAGTGGCGGTAAGTTTAAGAAAACTTTGTTTGTTGATATATACCGACCTAGTTGAAACACTGTTGTTATACTGCAACAATACTTTTTTGAATTATGAAGAAATCATCATGCAAACACACATCAACCTTGCGGATATTCGCTCTTTCGTCCTAATCGCTCAACTAGGAAACTTCACGAAAGCAGCAGAGCAACTTGGCGTTTCTCGCTCACACGTTTCACGTCAAATAACAAATCTGGAGCAACAGATTGGTGTCACTTTGCTACAAAGGACCACTCGAACACTGAACCTCACCGAAGCAGGCAAGGTTCTGTATAAACAGTGTGAAACTGCCCTTCACAATATTGATCAAGCTGTTATGGCAGTGGTTGATGATGTAGAAGACTTAAGAGGTGACATTCGTATCAACTGTGTGGGGGGCTATTTAGGAGAAGACGTTGTCGCAGATATCGTTGCTCAGTTTCTAATCCAACACCCACAAGTGAGCATTAACTTAGATTTTAGTAGCCATCGTGTCGATTTAATCGCGGATGAATTCGATATCGCTTTTCGAATGGGAAAGTTAGACGACTCCAACTTTATCGCTCGCAAACTGATCGATGTGGAAATGGGGACATACGCAAGCCCAAACTATTTAGAAACATATGGCTATCCTTCGCATCCAAAGGACTTAGAAAAACACGTTTGTTTGACAGGTAGTGTGACACGGTGGGCATTTGAGAACACGAATACAAAGCAGTCAACGGAACACCAGATACGTGGACAGTTACGATGTAAGAGTGGCAGAGTAATGATAAAAGCAGCCTTGGCGGGAAATGGCATCATCCGTGTGCCAGCACTTTATTGTCAACAAGAACTCCAGACAGGCAAGCTAAAAGAAGTGTTTACCAATTGGAGCATTCCGAGTGTGGAATTTTCACTCCTTTATCATCACGACCGACATCAACCAAAACGCATCCGAGCCTTTGTTGATTTTACCACGCAATACTTTCGCAAACTGCAGAGTAAAGACAAGTAACCTGCACGTTGGTACCTGTCTATGTATGCTTTATAGGCTGAGCCTGTGAACCTGGGGGTTGTTCTAGAAAGAGTGTGAGCATTTTGACGCTTAAGGCTTGGTTTTCATAAACGTCAGAGGTGTTTGTCCAGTTTGCTTTTTGAAAAAAGCAATAAAAGCACTGTCAGACGAAAACTCCAGCCAATCGGCAACTGCGCTGACTGGCATGCCCGTTGATAACAATTCAACTGCTTTTAAAAGCCTCCACTGTTGCCGCCAATCTTGATAATTCATACCCGTTTCCGACTTAAATAATCGTGTTACCGTCTTGGTGCTTGCCCCAACTTTGCTTGCAAGAGTAGTAAGCGAAGGAGCTAGAAATGAAGGTTCAACCAACTCTCGACGAAACGTTGTTAAGCGCCGATGCGATGGCAAAGGCAACTGAAACGAATAACGTTTCGCAGCATAAAACTCCTCCCAAAAAAGCGCCGTCGTATTTACCATCTCGCTGCTAGGCTTATCCCACTCCCAAAATGACATTTTATCAATAAGAGCTTGGAGTAAATTATTCACTTCTATCATCGTGATCTTACTCGGACAGGCAAACTCCTCACAATCAAAATACAAAGATCGATACGCCACCACATTCGTCATTAGTGCGCGATGCGGCGTATTAGGTGGGATCCAAACCGCCTTTGTCGGTGGCAAAATACAAATCGAGTCTTCCAGAGCAAAACTCATACAACCTTGAGGTGCGTACAATAACTGCCCTTTTTTGTGCTGATGCATACCTGAGTCGTGCTTGCCAATATCCGCAGCAATTCCCACTACACAATTAGAAATTTTGTCTGCATCAAATTGTGTTTTTTCGTTAATAAGCGCCATTTTGTCCGAATGTTGATGTATTTGGTTTTTATGTTGTTATTAGATCAATCATAGCTTCATTTATACTGCCCGCCAACTTCATTAACGATGGGTAACAATATGAATACTAAGCCCTCTTTATGGCTCATGCTGGTTATGTTGATGTTTCCGCAAATTGTAGAAACCATCTATAGCCCAGCGTTGAGCTCAATCGCTCTATCATTTGATGTAAACCACGCACAAGCAGCCCAAACATTGTCGATTTACTTCCTAGCTTTTGCCATTGGCGTTGTAGTTTGGGGAGTTCTCGCAGATAAACTGGGAAGAAGGCCCACCATGCTTATTGGGCTCTTTATCTATGGCTGCGCATCTTTACTCGCAACTCAAACCGAAAGCTTTGCTGTTGTCATGGCCGCGCGAGCCCTAAGCGCATTTGGTATCGCGGTAGGATCCGTTGTCACACAGACCATGCTTCGTGACGCGTTTGACGGTCAAGAACTGAGTAAAGTCTTTAGCTTAATGGGGATGGGTATATCAATCAGCCCGGTAGTTGGCATGCTATTAGGCGGGCAGCTTACAGCGCTTGGTGGATACCGTTACGTGTTTTTTGCCTTGTTTTTAATCGCGTTAGTATTGCTCGCTTATAACGTTATTAAGCTTCCTGAAACACAGAAGGAACAGACACCAGTACGGTTGCATCAACTTAGCTGGGAAATGGTAAGAGACGCGCGAATTTGGCGCTCAGGATTATTGGTTGCTTTGTATAACATTGCTCTATTTTCTTATTACCAGCTTGGCGCATTTACTTTCTCAGCACTTGGGTATAACTCCGAACAATTTGGATACAGTGGCATGGTACTGGGGTTAGGCACTCTGCTTGGGAGTTATTTAAACAAATCCCTAGTGTCCAAAAATGTTCAAAAAAGCCAGCTACTTTGGTTCTCAGCAATATTGATTAGCGTTGGATCAGTCGGTGTGTTGATTCTGAACCAATCAATCTGGTTTGTTGCTCCAATGGTGTTAGTCGTCATGTCTTACGGGATTGCGATACCCAACATACTCAGTGATGCACTCGTTAATTATAAACAACAGGTTGGCAGCGCAGGCGCTTTATTTGGGCTCATGTACTACATCATGATCGGGACGGGATTAGCGATGGCTGGAACAGTACAAAACTTAGGTGTCGTTCTATTATCATGTAGCTGTTTAGCGATTTTATTAGCGTTTTCTAAAAGGCAAGTTCATACCAACTTGTGACCAGATACTACGCATTGCTTGCCTAATCTTCCGAAGATTGGTCTACATCTTTTCTAACGGTTAACTAAAACGTAAATAAAAAGCGCCTGTCGGCGCTTTAATTATCCATAGATCTTATTGCCATGTTGGCTCACCGTACTCTTCACAACGTTGCTTGTCGTAATTTTCAATGCGCCCGCGTTTACCTACAAACTGAACCTGAACAACCATTCCAGCTTCAACATATTCACTGAAATAATCGCAAGAAACACGAAAACTAGTATCGCGTATAACAATTGGTGGCGTTGTTGCTCAAATCGAATTGAACCTTTCTAGGTAGTTGCGATCTGATCTCATATCAATGATTGAACGAGCAA